>JBFGZM010000019.1:0-19694 GCA_041586815.1 Marinobacterium sp.
CCAGCCGCTCATATCGGAAGCACCGGCCGAGAGCGCGGCAGGCCAGGGCCCGAGCGAGCGCCCACCCAGGAAGTAGTCCGAGGAGCTGGCGGTGCGTCTGTAGGCATAGAGCCCGATGCCCAGCATCATTATCAGGTAAACGATAAAGGTGCCGATGATAGCGGCATTGTTTTCGATCATAAAGTTGCGCCTCTTTAATAGCTGGCCTTAATGGGCATCGTTGTTATTGTAGCCTTCGGCGTCCCGAAGGTTAGCAAGCGAGAAGAGTGTTTGTGTCATTATTCGGCCTGTCCACCCAGCTCCAGCAGGGTGGCGTTGCCGCCGACCGCCGTAGTGTTGGTGGAGCAGACCTGCTCGGTAATAAATCGGTACAGATACTGTTCGCTGCCAATGAGTGGCATCTGAACCGGATCCGTTTCGGCAATCAGCTGTACCAGTACGCCGCTGCGCTCGCACAGCTGGCGGTTCAGTTCCTGGGCGGTGCTGGCGTCACAGACACAGGCGATGCCTGCCAGGGACGGGCACTGGCTTAGTTCGAGCACTGAGTCGGCCCCTTCCAGCAGCTGTGCCACCGCAGCCGGACAGCTGCCGGCAACCAGCTGGCGCAGCAGGTCGCGGCAGAAACCGCTCTGGCTGCCATGGGGTGCCAGCAGTACGACATTGCCGCTGATCAGGGCAGCAACCAGCTGGCCTACCAGGGCCGTTTCGCTGGTCTGCTGCTCGGCGGCAATGACAAAGAGTCCGCGTCCGCTGGTGGAAAGCAGGTTGGATTCGCCGGTGGGGCCTGGCATTTCCAGCGGGGCGTCGATCAGGCGCAGTGCCTGATCGATCTGCCACTGGGCCATGGACGCCTGGTCCTGTTCCAGCTGGGCGACAAAATGTTGCAGCAGCTGGGCGCGACCGGCAACGCCGAGCCCGTTCCAGCCTTCCCAGGCGCTCAGTGCGGACTGGGCAGCCTGGGCGAGTTGAGTCTGCTTGATCATGGTGATAACTCCTGTCTCAATTCGTGGGCTCAGAGTACGACTTCACGGGTAAAGCGCGGCAGGTAGCGCGGGCCACCGGCTTTGGGGCCGGTGCCGGACAGTCCCTGGCCGCCGAAGGGCTGCACACCCACGACTGCGCCGATCTGGTCGCGGTTGATGTAGATGTTGCCCACACGGGTACGGCGCGCAATGTGCCGGGTGGTTTCGTCATTGCGGCTGTGTACGCCGAGCGTCAGGCCATAGCCGGTGGCGTTGATGGCATCAATCACCTGGTCCAGTTCTGATGCCTTGTAACGCACCACGTGCAGGATGGGGCCGAACTGTTCGCGACCCAGAACATCAATGCCGCTGATAACAAACGCCGTGGGTGCCACAAAGGTGCCCTGGTCAGCATTGGCCGGCAGCGGTGTCTGGCCGATCAGCTGGGCGCTGGCCTTGAGGTTTTCGATATGGGCTATAAGGCCCTGCTGTGCCTTGAGGTCAATCACGGGGCCAACGTCAGTGCTGTGCAGGCTCGGGTCGCCGACGACCTGCTGCGCCATGGCGCCCCGCAGCATGTCGATGATGCGATCAGCCACATCTTCCTGCACGTACAGTACGCGCAGTGCAGAGCAGCGCTGGCCGGCGGAGGCGAAGGCCGAATGCACCACATCACGTACCACCTGCTCCGGCAGGGAGGTGGAGTCGATGATCATGGCGTTCTGGCCGCCGGTTTCGGCGATCAGCGGCACGATTTCGGCGTCACGCTGGGCCAGCGAACGGTTGATCAGTTGTGCGGTTTCGGTGGAGCCGGTGAAGGCTACGCCGGCAATGCGCGGATCGCGGGTCAGGGGCGCACCCACGCTGGCGCCATCGCCTGGCAGCAGCGCAATAACATCGGCCGGAATGCCAGCCTGCAGAGCCAGTTCGATGGTACGGCAGGCTATCAGGCTGGTCTGTTCGGCAGGCTTGGCGATAACACTGTTGCCGGCCACCAGGGCGGCACTGACCTGGCCAAGGAAGATCGCCAGCGGGAAGTTCCACGGGCTGATGCAGACGAAAACGCCACGACCGTCGAGGCGGTACTGACGTTCCTTGCCGTTGAAGGCAGTACCAAGCAGCGTCTGGCCCAGGCCACGACGGGCCTGTACGGCATAGTAGCGGCAGAAATCGACGGCTTCGCGGACTTCGTCGATGCTGTCCTGAATGGTCTTGCCCGCTTCCAGATGGCAGATGGCCACCAGTTCGGCGAGGTTTTCTTCCAGCAGGTCGGCCAGGCGCTCCAGGCAGGCGGCACGGGTATCGACCGCAGTGGTGTTCCAGCGGGCAAAACCGGCGCTCAGCAGATCCAGTGCTTCGGATACATCGTCCTTGCTGGCCCAGTGCATTTCACCGACGCGGATGGCATGGTTGTGCGGTGCCAGCACCGGATGTACCTGGCTGGTCTGGCGCTGTTTGCCACCAATAACAGGGCCACCGTTCCACTGCTGCTGCATGAAACCATCGACGGCCTGCTTGAACGGTGTCCACTGGCTGTCGATTTCGATATTGGGACTGAACGAGTTGAGGCGCTCTTCGCCGAACAGCGCGCGCGGCAGCGGAATGTGCGGATTGGCCAGGGACGCGCGGCTGGTCAGGGTTTCAACCGGGTGGTGCACCAGGTCTGCAATCGGATGGCGGGCATCCACCAGGCGGTGGACAAAGGAGCTGTTGGCGCCGTTTTCCAGCAGGCGGCGTACCAGGTACGGCAGCAGGTCCTTGTGGCTGCCCACCGGTGCGTAGATGCGCACGCTGACTGAATTGTTTTTCAGCACGCGGTTGTAAAGGGCATCGCCCATGCCGTGCAGACGCTGGAATTCGAAGTCATCGTGGCTGGTCATGGCCAGGATGGCCCCAACGGTGTGGGCGTTGTGGCTGGCGAACTGCGGGTAAATCTTGCCGCGTACCGGGGCACTCAGCAGGAAGCGTGCGCAGGCCAGGTAAGAGGTGTCGGTGGCTTCCTTGCGGGTGTATACCGGGTAGCCATCGATGCCGCGCTGCTGGCACAGCTTGATTTCGGAGTCCCAGTAGGCGCCTTTCACCAGACGAACCGGAATGCGGTCGCCCTGTTCGCCCGCCAGGCTGGCCAGCCATGCGAGTACTGGCAGGGCACGCTTGGAGTAAGCCTGGACCACCAGACCGAAATTTCCCCAGCCCTTGCAGGCCGGATCGCGGTACAGTTTTTCAAACAGGGAGAGGGACAGTTCCAGGCGGTCCGCTTCTTCGGCGTCGATGGTAATGCCGACATTGAGCGTACGCGCCTTGGCGATCAGCTGCAGAACCCGGGCATGCAGTTCGTTCATGACACGGTCGTGTTGGCCGGCTTCATAACGCGGGTGCAATGCCGAGAGCTTGATCGAAATGGTGGGGCGGGATGTCTTGCCATCACCATAAGTATCCTTGCCCACGGAGTCCACTGCGCTCATGTAATCGGCAAAGTACTTGTCGGCATCCTTTTCAGTCAGGGCGGCCTCGCCCAGCATGTCGAAGGAGTAGGTGTAGCCCAGGTCACGGTATTTGCGACCGCGCTTGAGCGCTTCGCCGATATTGCGGCCCAGTACAAACTGATGCCCCATGATTTTCATGGCCTGGTACATGGCCTTGCGGATCACGGGCTCGGAGAACCGGTTGACCAGGCGGTTGATCACGTTGGCCGGGGTACCGTCTTCTTTTTCGTCCATGCTGACGACCTTGCCGGTCAGCAGCAGGCCCCAGGTGGAGGCATTGACGAACAGGGAATCTGAATTCTTGAGGTGCTTTTTCCAGTCGGCAACGCTGAGCTTGTCGCGGATCAGGGCGTCTGCAGTGTCGGCATCGGGGATGCGCATCAGTGCTTCAGCCAGGCACATCAGCAGGATGCCTTCGCGGGTATCCAGGCTGTACTCCAGCAGCAGGGCGTCGATCATGTGGATCGCGGCGTCGTCGGCCCGCACCTGTTCGATCAGGCGGGTGGCACCCTGGGTGGTTTTTTCCAGCTCTGCATCGGCGGGCTTGGCCAGCGGCAGCAGCTCCTGCAACCAGGTATTTTCGTCAATAGCATAAAGCGGCGATATCTCTTTCCAGATATCGGCGGGCGTGCGGGTGATGAAGTCCGGGTTTAGAACATCAATAGCCTTGAACATGATCGGTTACCTCACGGTCCTGCTAAAGCCAGGACGGGCTGCGGTTTTCGGGGGCCTGTAGGCAGGTCAGCACGGGGCTGGCTCAGGGGCAGACACCTGGGAGTCCGGAATTACGCCTCCCTGGCGATAACGAACCGCGCCGAGTGTATCGGCGAGTAACCACACTTTAGTGTCAGTTTGACGGGAGGTCTTACCGGAAACTCCGGAATTCTTGTCGAAAAATCCGGCGTCAGTAACCCTGAAACGCGGTCTGCTGGCGATAACGCGCCGGTGTTTCGCCGAACTGGCGCCGAAACGCATGGGTGAAGGCACTTTGATTGGCGAAGCCGCACTGCTCGGTTGCATGGGATACAGAGTAGCCCTGTTCCAGCAGAGTGCGAGCCGCCGTCAGGCGCTTGATCAGTAAATACTGGTGAGGCGTCATGCCGGCCTGGCGCTTGAAAAGTTCATGGAACTGGCTGCTGCTAAGGCAGGCAATGCCCGCCAGATGCGCGACGCTGATCTTGCGCTGCATGTTGAGCTGGATGTATTCGTTGATCAGGTCCAGGTCCAGCAGGCCCGGTTTGCGGGTCGGTGTCCGGGTGGCAAGATGATTGCCCAGGGTGCAGAGCAGCATGTTGCTGCAGGCTCGTGCCAGCATGGGGTCATTGGGGTATTGGCGGATTTCCCGGCTCACCGCATTGGCCAGCACCTGCAGGTGACTGTTCATGTCGAAATAGGCCGCCTGGTCAAACAGCCGGTTGATGCGTTCGCGCTCCTCACGCGAGACGCTCTGGCTGCTGGCCAGGTTGATCACCAGAATGCTGTTGCTGCCAATGCCGCAGAAGGCGTGGGCAATGGAAGAAGGCACCACGCAGCCCATGCCGGGGCTTACCCGCTGGCCGAGGCCTTCGAGCTCGAACGCAGTCTGGCCTTCCAGGCCCAGCACCAGCTGATGGTAGCCGTGGTCGTGGGTGCTGGCGCTGTCGGGCAGGGTAAGAATGTCGGCGGCTTTGACCATGCGGGTGGGTTACGGGATCGCCTTGGGTTGATGGGCAGACCGGGTGCGCCGGGCTGGTCAAGAATCCGCCCAGTATATCGCGACTGGGGCTCAACTACAGCACTGCCGAGGTGAGGACGCCTGTGGGCGTGGAAGCGGTCTTTGCACTTGGGTGCGCATTTTTTATTGGAAAACGCTAAAATGGCGCGATTATTTTGACCGCTAACTGATGGCTGATCCCGATGGCTGAATTGAAGAACGACCGTTTTTTGCGAGCGCTGATGCGCGAACCGGTAGATGTCACTCCGGTATGGATGATGCGCCAGGCCGGGCGTTATCTGCCTGAATACCGTGCCAGCCGAGCCCATGCCGGTGATTTCCTGAGCCTGTGCAAGAACCGTGAACTGGCCTGCGAAGTCACCCTGCAGCCGCTGGAACGATTCGATCTGGACGCGGCCATTCTGTTCTCTGATATCCTCACTATCCCTGACGCCATGGGGCTTGGGCTCTATTTCGAGACCGGTGAAGGCCCGCGTTTTCGCAAGGTGATCCGCAGCGAAGCCGATGTTGCGGCGCTGCCGGTGCCGGATGCCGCTTCTGATCTGGATTACGTCATGGCGGCGGTGCGCGAGATTCGCGGCGCCCTGGGCGGCCGTGTACCGCTGATCGGTTTTTCCGGCAGTCCCTGGACGCTGGCCACCTATATGGTTGAAGGCGGTTCGAGCAAGGATTTCCGCCATATCAAGCAGATGATGTACAGCACGCCGGAAGTGCTGCACGCATTGCTCGACAAGCTGGCCCAGTCGGTGACCAACTACCTTAACGAGCAGATCCTGGCGGGCGCGCAGGCGGTGCAGATTTTCGATACCTGGGGCGGCGTGCTCAGCGGCCCGATGTACCGCGAGTTCTCCCTGAACTACATGCAAAAAATCTGCGCGGGTCTGCTGCGTGAGCATGAAGGGCGCCGCGTACCGGTGATTCTGTTTACCAAAAACGGTGGCCAGTGGCTCGAATCCATTGCCGATGCGGGCGCTGATGCGCTGGGGCTCGACTGGACCTGTGATATTCAGGATGCCCGCCGTCGTGTGGGGGATCGTGTTGCCCTGCAAGGCAATATGGATCCTTCGGTACTTTATGCGCCGGCCGCCCGTATCCGTGCCGAAGTCGAGACTATTCTTTCGGGCTTCGGGCAGGGCAACGGCCATGTTTTCAATCTGGGTCATGGTATTCACCAGTTTGCCGACCCGGAAAAGGCGCGCGTGTTTGTGGATGCGGTACACGAACTTAGCGCTCGTTTTCACGCCTGATTTTGAGCGGAATTCATTTGTCCTCTAGGGGGAGTGGGTTATGAAGCAATTGCAGAAGCTGTTTGAGCAGAACCGTGCCTGGTCGGAGCGTATCTCCCGGCTGAACCCGGATTTCTTTCCGACGCTGGCCAAGCAGCAGGCGCCGGAGTACCTGTGGATTGGCTGTTCCGACAGCCGGGTGCCGGCCAACGAGATCATCGGATTGTTGCCGGGTGATGTCTTTGTGCATCGCAACGTGTCGAACCTGGTTATCCACACCGACATGAACTGCCTGTCCGTGCTGCAGTATGCGGTACGGGTACTGAAGGTGAAGCATGTGATGGTGGTGGGGCACTATGGCTGTGGCGGCGTCAAGGCATCGCTGGAGCCGAGTCAGCTGGGGCTGATCGACAACTGGCTGCGCCACGTGCGCGATGTGTACTTCAAGTACCGCGATATTCTTGAGCAGTGGAATGATGACGAGAAATTCAAGCTCGATCGACTGTGCGAGCTGAATGTCATCGAGCAGGCGTACAACGTCTGCAACACCACCATGGTGCAGGAAGCCTGGAGCAGCGGTCAGGAGCTGTGTATACACGCCTGGGTTTATGGTCTGGACAGCGGTGTGCTGCAGGATCTGAATTTCTGCGTCAGTAGCGCGGCAGAGATTGATGCGTTGCAGCAGCAGGCCGTGGAGGCAATCGCCGCCAAGACGATCGCCTGAGTCGGCTTGTCGCTTTGAATACGGGTGCGGTCTTTTGGGCCGCACCCGTTTTTGTATCAGACCTTGGCCAGGGCCTGTTGCAGGTCTGCCAGCAGGTCGTCGATGTGTTCGATCCCGATCGACAGGCGCACGGTTTCCGGCTTGACGCCGGCGGACTTCAGTTCTTCATCGTTGAGCTGACGGTGCGTGGTTTCCGCCGGGATGGACGCCAGGGAACGGCAGTCACCGATATTCACCAGACGAATGAACAGGCCCAGTGCATCGTAGAACTGGCGGGTACCCTCTCGCCCGCTGTGCAGGCCGAAGCTGAGAATGCCGGATGCCTTGCCGTTCATGTACTTGCGTGCAAGCCCGTGATCCTTGTGGCTCTCAAGGGCTGCGTAGCTCACCCATTTCACCGCCTTGTGGCCTTCCAGGAAGCGGGCGATCTGCAGCGTATTGTCACAGATGCGTTCCATGCGCAGCGCCAGGGTTTCGATGCCCTGCAGCAGCAGGAAGGCGTTCATCGGTGACAATGCAGCCCCCATGTTGCGCAGCGGCACCACACGGCAGCGACCGATAAAGGCGGCGGGGCCAAAGGCCTCGGTGTAGACCACGCCGTGGTAGGAAGGGTCTGCCTCGTTGAGCAGCGGGAAGCGATCCTTGTGATCGGCCCAGGGGAAGTTGCCGCTGTCGATGACCAGGCCGCCGATGGAATTGCCGTGACCGCCAATATACTTGGTGGCCGACTGCACGACGATATCGGCACCCTGTTCAATGGGGCGCCATAGCAGCGGGCTGGCGACGGTGTTGTCGACGATCAGCGGGATGCCGTGGCGATGCGCCACTTCCGCCAGTTTCTCGATATCGGCAATGCTGCCGGAGGGGTTGCCGATGCTTTCGCAAAACAGTGCGCGGGTGCGGGCGTCGATCCGGCTCTCGATGCCGGCAAAGTCATCCTTGTCGACGAATTTTACCTCGATGCCCTGGCGCGGCAGCGTGTGGGCGAACAGGTTGTAGGTGCCGCCGTAGAGCTCACTGGTGGAGATGATGTTGTCGCCGGTTTCCGCCAGGGTCTGGATACTGTAGGTGATCGCGGCCATGCCGGAGGCCACCGCCAGGGCCGCAATGCCGCCCTCGAGCTCGGCGGCACGCTTCTCCAGCACGTCATTGGTCGGGTTCATGATACGGGTGTAGATATTGCCCGGCACCTTGAGGTCGAACAGGTCTGCGCCGTGCTGGGCGTTGTCAAACGCGTAGGCGGCGGTCTGGTAGATGGGTACCGCAACTGCACGGGTCGTCGGGTCGGGCTCATAGCCGCCGTGTACCGCGATTGTTTCCAGTTTCATCGCTCTTAATCCTTTATTGTTGGCTGCAAACAGAGTTCGGAGTGTAACGTTTTGGTGCTGTATTTAAAGCCCGGCGCGCTGGAGTCTTGGGTACGGTGCCCGGCTGCGGGTAGAATGCCCGCATTGATAGCCGGCTCAGAGGATTTCGCCATGGCCAAGGCCAAGACTGCCTACGTCTGCAATGACTGCGGTGCCGATTACACCAAATGGCAGGGGCAATGCACCGCCTGCAACAGCTGGAATACCCTGGCCGAAGTGCGGCTTGCAGCCGCGGGTACCGCGGCGCGTTCGGCCCGCTTCGAGGGCTATACCGGTGCCAGCGATGCCGGTGGCAAGGTGGTCAGCCTGTCGGAGGTCAATCTGGGCGAGATGCCAAGGTTCTCCACCGGTACCGAAGAGCTGGACCGGGTGCTGGGCGGTGGTCTGGTGCCGGGCTCGGCCATCCTGATCGGCGGTCATCCTGGAGCCGGCAAAAGTACACTGCTGCTGCAGGTCATGTGCCACCTGGCGGCGCAAAAAACCGCGCTCTACGTCACCGGTGAGGAATCCCTGCAACAGGTAGCCATGCGTGCGCAGCGCCTGGGGCTGGAGGCCGGGCATCTGAAAATGCTGTCCGAAACCTCGGTGGAGGCCATCTGCCAGATTGCTCAGCAGCATCAGCCCAAGCTGATGGTTATCGACTCCATCCAGGTCATGCACATGGCGGATGTACAGTCGGCGCCGGGGTCCGTTGCACAGGTGCGCGAAAGCGCAGCCTATCTGACGCGCTATGCCAAGCAGACCGGTACCGTGCTGCTGCTGGTGGGCCATGTCACCAAGGATGGCAGCCTGGCCGGCCCCAAGGTGCTGGAGCACATGATTGACTGCTCCTTGCAGTTAGAGGGGTCGTCCGACAGCCGTTTCCGTACCCTGCGCTCCCACAAGAACCGTTTTGGGGCCGTGAATGAGCTGGGTGTCTTCGCGATGCTGGAAAATGGTCTGCGGGAGGTACGCAATCCCAGCTCGATCTTCCTGAGCCGTTCCGATGAGCCCAGCCCCGGCAGCGTGGTGATGGTAGTGTGGGAGGGCACAAGACCGCTGCTGGTGGAAATCCAGGCCCTGGTGGACCAGAGCCATATGGCCAATCCGCGCCGGGTGGCGGTGGGGCTGGAGCATAATCGCTTGGCCATGCTGCTGGCGGTGCTGCACCGCCATGGCGGCCTGCAGACCGGCGATCAGGATGTGTTCGTTAACGTGGTGGGAGGCGTCAAGGTGCTGGAAACCGGCGCAGATCTTGCGTTGCTACTGGCGGTGGTCTCGAGCTATCGCGACCGACCCTTGCCGCCGGGGCTGATGACTTTTGGTGAAGTGGGGCTATCGGGGGAAATTCGCCCGGTGCCCAATGGCCAGGAGCGTATTCGCGAAGCCGCCAAGCACGGTTTCAAGCGGGCTATCGTGCCTAAGGGCAATGTTCCCAAAACGGCGCCTGCGGGGATGGAGGTTGTCGGCGTGACGCGGCTGTCCGAGGCGCTGGATGCGCTCTAGGCCGCAATACAAAAAGGCG
Organism: Marinobacterium sp.; assembly: GCA_041586815.1. GTDB lineage: Bacteria > Pseudomonadota > Gammaproteobacteria > Pseudomonadales > Balneatricaceae > Marinobacterium_A. Next base: position 9,984 of record JBFGZM010000019.1, read on the forward strand.
CCCTGGGGCGCCTTGTATCGTGGCTGTATGGACACTTAGTCAGCGTCTAAAATGGGCGTGGAGTGGTCGTCATCCGTATCGGCATAGCCTGCGCCAAGCCCCATATCCAAGGCCCCGGTGCCGGAATTATAGCCGGCGGTGACATCCACATAGCTGCTGTCGAACAGGTAAGCCGCACCGATGTTGGGGCGCCAGCTGCGGCTGTTGAACACGTAATCCAGCCCCAGGGACACCGCGGCCTCGTCCTCGTCGTCACTGGAAAACGCCTTGATACCCAGTGCCAGTCCATTGCCACCGAACACGTAGGTCAAGCCTGCGCCAACACCGATATCGGCCGCCGCTACGCTGGACAAACCTGCAAACGCGAGCCCGAGGGCCCAGTGCCTGAATGATGTTGCCTTCATGAAAGCATTGCTCCTGAGTAACGTATTGTGGTTGATTCAGCGTAGTGGACTCAGGGCAGAAGTGCTGCTCTTGCCGGGGGATTTTCCGTACTTTTTCTTGATGTGATGCCGGTGCGTGCGGGCCGGCTGAACGTACCATTAAAAAAGCCACCGGCTCCAGGGGAGGCGGTGGCTTGTCAGAATACAGGCGCAGGGTTAGTTCATGCGCTTGTACTTGATGCGCTCGGGCTGGTGTTCCTTGCCGTAGCGGCGCTTGTAGTCGTCCTGGTACTCGGTGTAGTTGCCTTCGAAGAACTCCACCTTTGACTCGCCCTCGTATGCCAGCATATGGGTGCAGATGCGGTCGAGGAACCAGCGGTCATGGGAAATCACCACCGCGCAGCCCGGGAAACCGAGAATGGCTTCTTCCAGTGCCCGCAGGGTTTCGATATCCAGATCGTTGGTCGGCTCATCGAGCAGCAGCACGTTGCCACCTTCTTTCAGCAGCTTGGCCATGTGCAGACGGTTGCGTTCACCGCCGGACAGGTCTTTTACCAGTTTCTGCTGGTCGCCGCCCTTGAAGTTGAAGCGGCCGCAGTAGGCGCGGGACGGTGTCTGGTAGGTGCCAACCGTGATGATGTCCTGACCGTCGGAGATTTCGGCAAACACCGTCTTGTCCCCATCCAGATCACGGTCCTGATTGACGTAGGCCAGCTTCACGGTAGAGCCCAGCTCGATTTCACCGGAATCCGGTTTCTCGGCACCGCTGATCATGCGGAACAGGGTGGATTTGCCTGCACCGTTACCGCCGATGATGCCAACGATGGCACCCTGGGGAATGGAGAAGCTCAGGTCGTCGATCAGCACCTTGTCGCCGTAAGCCTTGGAAATGTTGCGGGCTTCGATGACCTTGTCGCCCAGGCGCGGCCCGGGCGGAATGTAGATTTCCTGGGTTTCGTTGCGGGTCTGGAACTCGCGGGAGTTCATTTCCTCGAACTGCTTCAGGCGTGCCTTGGATTTGGCCTGACGGCCTTTCTGACCCTGACGTACCCACTCCAGCTCTGAAGATACGGCCTTGTGGTGGGCCGCTTCCTGTTTGGCTTCGGCTTCGAGGCGACTTTCCTTCTGTTCCAGCCAGGAGGAGTAGTTGCCCTCATAGGGAATGCCGCGACCGCGGTCGAGTTCCAGAATCCAGCCGGCGGCATTGTCGAGGAAGTAACGGTCATGGGTGATGGCCACGACGGTGCCGGGGTATTCCTGCAGGAAGCGTTCGATCCAGGCCACGGACTCGGCGTCCAGGTGGTTGGTCGGTTCGTCCAGCAGCAGCATGTCGGGCTTGTCGAGCAGCAGGCGGCACAGGGCCACACGGCGGCGCTCACCCCCGGAGAGATGCTTCACTTCGGCGTCCCAGGCCGGCAGGCGCAGGGCGTCGGCGGCGCGTTCCAGGGCGTTTTCCAGGTTGTGGCCGTCTTTGGCCTGAATCAGGTTTTCAAACTCGGCCTGACGCTTGGCCAGTTCATCGAAGTCGGCATCGGGCTCTGCGTAGGCGGCATAGACGGCGTCAAGGCCGGCCAGGGCTGCCTTTACGTCGGCAACGGATTCCTCAACGATCTCGCGTACCGTCTTGCTGTCGTCGAGCTCGGGTTCCTGTGGCAGGTAACCGATATTCAGGTTGGCCATCGGGCGGGCTTCACCGATGTACTCCTTGTCGACGCCGGCCATGATGCGCAGCAGGGTGGACTTGCCCGAGCCATTGAGGCCGAGTACGCCAATCTTGGCGCCGGGGAAGAAGGACAAGGAGATATTCTTGAGGATTTCACGCTTCGGCGGTACGACCTTGCCGAGGCGATCCATCGAAAACACATATTGAGCCATGGGATCAGAACCTGTCGGTTGAAATTCTGCAATGGCGACGATTTTAGCCGATAGGAGCAATCGAAAGCCAACTTGATCTGGGTCAACCAATCGCCGGGTTACTTTTCCCGGGCGGGGCTACACTTTAGACGTGGCTGCAATCCGCTACTTGCTACTTGCTACTTGCTACTTGCTACTTGCTACCTGCGGTGCGCGGTTCGAGTGTAGCAATGATGTTACATTCTTAAAGGAGGCTCGCAATGAGTAACCTGACGCGTTTCAACAGTCTGTTTGACGATTCGTTCTTTGCTGATTTTTTCCGCCCGCAGACATCCCGCTCGGGGGATAAAGCACCGGCCATTGATGTGCGTGAAAATGACGGTCACTATAAGCTGAAAGTAGATCTGCCCGGCGTTAAAAAGGACGATATAAAAGTGAGCCTGGATAACGGCATCCTCAGTATTCGGGCTGAAACCCAGTCGGAAGAAAAAGAAGAGAAAGACGGTAAGCTGATCCGCCAGGAACGGCACTATGGGCAGTTCCTCCGCCAGATGACCGTCGGCGCCGACGTCGATGCCAAAGCAATCAAGGCGAGTTTCGACAACGGTGTTCTGTCGCTGGAACTGCCAAAGCAGAAGACACTGCCTGGCGAAAGCAGGCATATTGCCATCGAGTAGCAGGCTGAAGTATTTCTGCTTTCAAAGCCCCGTGTCTGCGGGGCTTTGTCGTATTCGGTCTGAACGGTACAGCGAGGTTTCTGCACACTCTGCAGCCATGAACGGCGTTCCGGTACGCGTGATGGACTTTCAAGTGCGCGGTCCGCCGAGTTTCGACTATAATAGCGCCCTTTTCAGCGGTACTGCGATGGTCTGGCGCTCAAGGATTCCTGAATCCTTGCCGCTACTCGGGCTTGTGCGTGGTGCCGAACAGCCTTTGCACTATTGGGGACAGCTATGTTTAGCAAAGAGATGACCATCGCCGCGTTTGACCCGGATCTGTGGTCTGCCATTGAGGCAGAAGAGCGCCGTCAGGAAGAGCATATAGAACTGATTGCGTCCGAGAACTACACCAGCCCGCGTGTCATGGAAGCCCAGGGCTCCGGTCTGACCAACAAGTACGCCGAAGGTTATCCCGCCAAGCGTTACTACGGTGGTTGCGAATACGTCGACATCGTTGAAACTTTGGCGATCGACCGTGCCAAGGCGCTTTTCGGAGCTACCTATGCCAACGTGCAGCCGCACTCCGGCTCTCAGGCCAACGCCGCAGTTTTCATGGCTCTGTGCAAGCCCGGCGACACCATTCTGGGCATGAGCCTGGCCCACGGTGGTCACCTGACCCACGGTGCTTCGGTCTCTTTCTCCGGCCGTATCTACAACGCGGTACAGTACGGCCTGAATGCCGAGACTGGCGAAATCGATTATGCTGAAGTTGAGCGTCTGGCGCTGGAGCACAAGCCGACAATGATCGTGGCGGGCTTCTCTGCATACTCCCGTGTAGTTGACTGGCAGCGCTTCCGCGATATCGCCGACAAGGTGGGTGCTTACCTGTTCGTTGATATGGCGCACGTAGCCGGTCTGGTTGCGGCCGGCGTTTACCCGAGCCCGATAGAGATCGCCGATGTTGTCACCACCACAACGCACAAGACGCTGGGCGGCCCGCGCGGTGGCCTGATCCTGTCGGCCCGTGCCGACGAAGAACTGCAGAAGAAGCTCAACTTCGCGGTCTTCCCGGAATCCCAGGGCGGTCCGCTGATGCATGTGATCGCCGCAAAGGCCGTGTGCTTCAAGGAAGCCATGGAGCCGGAATGGAAAGCCTACCAGGCGCAGGTGGTGAAAAATGCCCAGGCGATGGTCAAGGTTTTCCTGGAGCGCGGTATTGATATCGTTTCCGGCGGTACCGATGATCACCTCTTCCTGGTCGACCTGATCAAGAAAGACATCACCGGCAAGGATGCGGATGCGGCCCTGGGTCGTGCCAACATCACCGTCAACAAGAATGCGGTTCCCAACGACCCGCGTTCGCCCTTTGTCACCTCGGGTCTTCGTATCGGTACACCGGCCGTGACACGCCGTGGTTTCAAGGAAGCGGAAGTGACTGAACTGGCCAACTGGATCTGTGATTTGCTGGACGACCTGGGCAACGAAGCCACCATTGCGCGTGTCAAGCAGCAGGTGCTGGATATCTGCGCCCGCTTCCCGGTATACAAGTAAGTCGGCGACTGTATCTGCCTCCGCCCTGATCGTGCGGCGGCGGGTGCAAAAACCACGGCACTTCGGGTAGAATCCGCAGGCGGCTTTTTAGCCGCCTTTTGCTATATGGGCGTTTTGTACAGAGCTTTCCTGTTCGAAGAGCCATTGTGCAAAAAGTCAGCTGGCAAGTTGGGCACTTTTGCCCGCACCGCGTCCAGGCGCGGCCATACTTCGGAAGCGCGTGCCTGCGTCTTCCCACACGCTCTTTGAATGGCAGGATTGTTCTATGCATTGTCCATTTTGCGGCGCCAATGAAACCAAGGTGGTGGATTCGCGTCTGGTTGCCGAAGGGCAGCAAGTGCGACGTCGGCGAGAATGCATCAGCTGCCATGAGCGATTTACTTCCTATGAAGCGGCCGAACTGCTGATGCCGCGTCTGATCAAGGCCGACGGCATGCGTCAGCCTTTCGATGAAGAAAAACTGCGCGCCGGTGTTCAGCGAGCACTGGAAAAACGCCCCGTCGGGGTTGAAGCCATCGAAGCTGCAATTAACCGGATCAAGCTGCGTCTGCGTGCCACGGGCGAACGTGAGGTGCCATCGCGTCTGGTGGGCGAGACCGTGATGGCGGAACTGCGCAAGCTCGACCAGGTCGCCTACGTGCGTTTTGCCTCTGTTTACCGCTGCTTCCAGGACATTAACGAGTTTAAGGAAGAAATCGATCGTCTGTCTTCCCAAGCGGATGCCCAGGAGGACATGCCATGAGCAACTGGAGTGCGCAGGATCATGCCTGGATGTCGCGCGCCATCAGACTGGCGCGCGAAGGCCTGTTCAGCACGGACCCCAACCCGCGGGTGGGCTGTGTGCTGGTACAGGGCGATGAGCTGGTGGGCGAGGGTTATCATGTCCGCGCCGGTGAAGATCATGCCGAGGTCAATGCGCTGCGCATGGCGGGCGAGCGGGCCCGGGGCTGTACCGCCTATGTCACGCTGGAGCCCTGCAGCCACCAGGGACGCACGCCGCCCTGTGCCGATGCCCTGATGCGCGCCGGCGTGAGCCGCGTGGTTGCCGCCATGGTGGACCCCAATCCCGAGGTGGCGGGGCGAGGGCTTGAACGCCTTCGCAGTGCCGGTATCCGTGCCGACAGTGGCTTGCTGGAAGCCGAGGCCCGGGCGCTTAATCCCGGCTTCATCCGTCGCATGGAAAGCGGCCGGCCCTGGGTGCGTCTCAAGCTGGCCATGAGTCTGGACGGCCGTACCGCCATGGCCAGCGGCGAATCGCAGTGGATCACTGGAGCCGCCGCCCGTGCCGATGTGCAGCGCCTGCGCGCCCGCAGTTCGGCGATTCTTACCGGGGTGGATTCGATTCTGCTGGATGATTCCAGCCTCACGGTACGCCCGGCCGAAGCGGGTCTCAGTGCCGCTGAACAGCTGGCAGTAGGGGAACGCCAGCCCCTGCGGCTGGTGCTCGACAGCCGGCTGCGCATGCCACCCAGCGCCCGCATACTGCAGCAGCCGGGCCGCACCCTGATCGTGACCTGTCAGAACGACAGCGTTGCCCCGGCGCCGCTGGCTGAGCGCGGTGCACAGCGGCTGTGTTTGCCTGGCCCGGATGGCCGGGTGGATCTCGCAGCCCTGCTGGACTGGCTCGGCCGCGAGCAGTGCAATGAACTGCTGGTGGAAACCGGCGCAACCCTGGCAGGTGCCATGTTAGCGGCACAGCTGGTGGACGAGATTGTCGTTTACATGGCGCCCAAGCTGCTGGGCTCTGCAGCACGGCCCTTGCTGGAGCTGCCGTTCGAGCGCATGGCGCAGCAGATTCCGCTGCAGGTTGAAGACATGCGCCAGCTCGGCGCCGACATCCGTTTCACCCTGATACCGCTGTATTCGCAGCAAGATTCTCCGCAACAACAGCAGCCGACACAGGAGCCGCTTTGATGTTTACCGGCATTATCGAGGCGATCGGCCAGATTGCCGCCGTGGAAATGCGTCAGGGGGACCTGCGCCTCTATGTACAGACCCGGGACCTGGACCTGAGCGATGTGAAGCTCGGTGACAGTATCGCCACCAACGGTGTCTGCCTGACCGCCGTGGCGTTGCCGGGGGATGGTTTCTGGGCTGATGTATCCCGCGAAACCCTGGCCCACAGCCGCTTCGATAGCCTGGCGGTGGGGGAGAAGGTCAACCTGGAAAAGGCCATGATGCCCAGCGGTCGCCTGGGTGGTCATATTGTTACCGGACACGTTGACGGCGTGGGTCAGGTTCTGGAACGGCGTGACGATGCCCGCTCCATTGTCTATCGTGTGCGGGCGCCCGGGGCGCTGGCGCGGTATATTGCCCCCAAGGGGTCGATTACAGTGGATGGCGTCAGTCTTACGGTTAACGCGGTTGACGGAGCGGATTTTGATTTGAACATCGTGCCCCATACCGCCGGAGAAGCCATTACGGGCAGCTACCAGCCGGGGCGAGAGGTACACCTGGAAGTGGATGTGCTGGCCCGCTACATGGAGCGCCTGTTGCAGTGTGCACCTGCGCAGGATGCTGCAACACAGGATGCCGCCGGGGCACGGCAAGATGGCCTGACACTGGCCAAACTGGCCGAATACGGATACAGCCGGCGCTGAGGCGCCCAACAAGAGAACATGTCGATGCAGCTGAATACCACAGAAGAACTGATCGAGGATATTCGTCAGGGCAAGATGGTCGTCCTGATGGATGATGAAGACCGCGAAAATGAAGGTGATCTGGTGATTGCCGCCGAAATGGTGCGGGCCGAAGATATCAACTTCATGGCCACCCATGCACGGGGCCTGATTTGCCTGACGCTGACTCGCAGTCGCTGCGAGCAGCTCAAGCTGCCACTGATGGTGCAGAGCAATGGCGCCCAGTTTTCCACCAACTTCACCCTGTCGATCGAAGCGGCCACCGGTGTCACCACCGGTATTTCTGCCGCCGACCGTGCCCATACAGTCCGGGTGGCGGTGCGCGGCGATGCAGTGCCGGAAGATATTGTTCAGCCCGGCCACATCTTCCCGCTGATGGCACAGCCTGGTGGCGTGCTGAGCCGAGCAGGACACACTGAAGCCGGTTGTGACCTGCCACGTCTGGCGGGTCTGTCGCCGGCGTCCGCCATCGTCGAGATCATGAACGATGACGGCACCATGGCGCGCAGGCCGGACCTGGAAAAATTTGCCGAGAAACATGGTCTCAAGATCGGTACCATCGCCGACCTGATTCACTACCGCACGCTCAACGAGCACACGGTGGTGCGCGAAGATGAAGGCGTGCTGCCGACCGAGTTTGGCGATTTCAATTTCGTGACCTATCGCGATGAAATCCAGAACTGTACGCACCTGGCTCTGACTCAGGGCGAGATCAACGCCACAGACCCGACCCTGGTGCGGGTGCATATCCGTACCGAGGTACTGCGGGATGTGGTGGGTGCCTGCCCGGGCGATACCGTGAAGTGGACCATGCGCCGGGCTCTGCGCAAGGTCGCCGAGGAAGGCAAGGGTGTGGTGCTGCTGCTGGATGTGGGCAGCAAGATCAATCTGGGCACGGCGTTGGAACAGTTGCTGCAGGGGCCGAAGAAGTCCAAGGTCAATGTCAGCGCGTCCGGTGCCTACCTGACAGTGGGTACCGGCTCTCAGATTCTGCGTGACTTGGGTGTGGGCAAGATGCGCCTGCTCAGCTCGCCGATGAAATTTAATGCGATCTCCGGTTTTGATCTGGAAATCGAAGAATACATTCCTTACGAAGGTTAAGTGGGACTGCCAATGTCTGTAAAAGTATATGAAGGTGATTTTGTGAGCGGTGCCGGCAACTACGCCATCGTGGTGGGCCGTTTCAACGCGTTTGTGGTGGAAAGCCTGCTTGAGGGCGCACTCGATACCCTGAAACGTCATGGTGTGGAAGAAGACAAGATTCGCGTCATCCGCGTACCGGGGGCGTTCGAAATTCCGCTGGCGGTACAGCGCGTTGCGGCCCAGAAAAAGGACGATGCCATCATCGCCCTGGGTGCCGTCATTCGTGGTGGTACGCCGCACTTTGAATATGTGTCCGCCGAAAGCTCCAAGGGCGTGGCTCAGGTCGCCATGGAATACAATGTCCCGGTCGCAAATGGCATTCTGACCGTTAACAGCATCGAGCAGGCGATCGAGCGCTCCGGCACCAAGGCCGGTAACAAGGGTGCGGAAGCAGCCCTGTCCGCGCTGGAAATGGTCAGCCTGCTGCGACAACTTGAGGTTTAAGCGCAACATGTCTGACGCTCCTGCTCCTACCCCCAAGCCCAAAAAAGTCTCGATCACCGAGAAACGCCGTTCCGCCCGCAGCTTTGCGTTGCAGGCGGTGTACCAGTGGCAGATTGCCGGTCAGCCGCTGACCGACATTGATGCCCAGTTTCGTGTCGACAACGACATGAAAGACACTGACGTGCAGATGTTCTCCGAACTGCTGCACGGTGTTGCCAAGTCCAAGTCCGAGCTGGACAAGGCCTTCGAGCCCTACCTGGATCGCGCACTGCACGATCTGGACCCCATCGAGCTTGCAGTGTTGCGTATCGGTACCTACGAGCTGATGAAGCGGGTGGAAGTGCCGTACCGCGTGGCGATCAACGAAAGCGTTGAACTGGCGAAGATTTTTGGTGCTACCGAAAGCCACAAGTATGTTAACGGCGTACTCGATAAACTGGCGCAGCGCGTTCGCTACGCTGAAATCCGCGCCCGCAGGGGCTGACGGACAGCAGCTTGGACGAGTTCGCGCTTATACGGCACTACTTCAGCCGCCTGACCGATAACGATGCCAGCATTGTTGTTGGTATCGGTGATGACTGTGCCCAGCTTCGGGTTCCACCGGGCATGGATCTGGTGCTCTCCATCGATACTCTGGTGGAGGGCACCCATTTTCTGCCCGGTACCGACCCCGGGCGTATCGCCAGCCGGTTGCTGGGGGCCGCGGTGAGTGATCTGGCCGCGATGGGGGCGCAGCCCGCCTGGTTTACCCTGGCCCTGACGCTGCCTGGTGCCGATGAATCCTGGCTCGCGGCTTTTGCCGAGTCTCTTGGCATTTGTGCGCGGCGCTTTGGCATTCGTCTGGTGGGCGGGGATACGACCCGCGGTCCGCTGACCCTGAGCGTTCAGGTACAGGGATGGTTGCCGAGCGGCGCCGGTCTGCATCGCAGTGGTGCCCGCGTGGGCGATTTTGTCTGTGTGAGTGGCAGTCTGGGCGACAGTCGTGCAGGCCTGGATATCCAGCTGCGGCCCGAGGCTCAGCCTGATCTGTTGCCTGCC
>JBFGZM010000020.1:0-19468 GCA_041586815.1 Marinobacterium sp.
CCATGTCCGGCTTCGAACATGCGGATGGCCTGCCTTCTATTGTGTTGTTGACGCTCTGAGCTCAGCTTCCGTGCATCTACTTTTTCCATGCCTGGCGGTATACGTTTTGGTCTATTGTGGGCCAGGTAATTATTACGCCCGGAGGTATTTTAGGTGGCATAAAAAGTCATAATACAGTTATTAATGATGTTAACATGCTATAGATGGAATGATAGCATCTATGCGTTTTTGAGTGCAAGCGATCAGATGCACCTGCAGGCAGGTGGAAAATAAAAACGCTTTTGATGGTTATTGGCTGATGTCAGTCGGCACTAAAGCTTATGTTATTTAATGTGTTGATTTTATAGGTATTTTCAGAAAATAAAGTCCCCGGGAAGAAACGTTGTCGCTGGCGCAACGGCTAGATGTCCGGTGCGCAATGGATCTTTAATATTCTGATAAATATACGTTTTATTGAAAATTCGCTGACAGTCCATCTAGTGATGGCTGAGTTGTATGGGTCAGAAGAAAATGCTTTGACTGTTCTATGGTTCTAATGATAGACATATAGTCCCATTTGTCGATTCTCGATCTAACATGCATTTGGGAATGCATATTGCTGAATAGATAAAGTAGACGGAGAAGCAAGCAATGAAGAAGAACTGGCGTATGGTTGTTAGCGCGGCCGCTGTTAATATGGCGGTTACCATGGCAGCGCAGGCTGCCGAGATCAAAATTGGCGTTAATCAGCCGTTGACCGGCGCGGTTGCAGCCTCCGGAAACTTCGTGACAAACGGCGCGAAGATTGCGGCGGATGAAATCAATGCAAAGGGCGGTATCAACGGCAGCATGCTTGAGCTTGTTATCGAAGATAACAAGAGTAATCCGACGGAAGCGGCAAACGCCGCGGAAAAGCTGATCGTTCGCGACAAAGTCCCCGTTATGCTGGGAGCTTGGAGTTCCACCTATACACTCGCAGTGATGCCTAAATTGATGGAGTATCAAGTGCCGATGGTGGTCGAGACATCGGGTGCTGACAAAATCACGACATCGGGTAACCCCTGGATCTTTAGAATATCCCCAACCAACAGTATGGAAGCCGCGAACTTTGCAAAGCATGTCAAGGGTCTGAATATTCGCAAGGCTGATATGCTGGTTGTAAATAATGACTGGGGACTAGGCTCGGCCGATGCATTTAAAACCATGCTGGCAGAGCAGGGCGTCACAGTGGGGCAGGTGTTGACCATGGATGCGGCCGCACAGGACATGACGTCGCAACTGTCAACGCTTAAGGGATCTGATAGCGATACGCTGTTTGTGACTACTGCTGTCGAGCAACTGACGCTGGTGCTGAAGCAGGCCCAGTCGTTGGGTTTAGAGCGCCAGCTTATTACGCTAGGCGGCTCGCAAAGTCCGGATCAGTTAATTGAGCATGCCGGAACCGCGGCGAATGGCACGTTGCATAACATGATGTTTGCTCCGTGGTTTCCGGAGGCTTCTGCCAATCCAGTCGCGGCCAGCGCCTTTGTTGCCGAATGGCACCGGCGCGGCTATGACGGTGCAGGCCTGACCGAAGGTTTTCGTGGCTACGATGGGATCCGCACTATTGAGGCTGCAATCGCGAAAGCCGGCAGCGCTGATTCGGAAAAAATTCGCGCTGCGCTTTGGAACACAGAGCTAACCGGCCTCACCGGCCAGATCGCCTTCAACAAGGTCGGACCGCAAGGTAAGGAGAGCGGACAAAGCATGCCGAATACCTACTTGGTGAAAATTGATAATGGAAAAATCGACCTCATCCCGTAAAGAAAAAGTGCTGTAGCCTGGCGTAAGCTTCGCAATCTGAAGTTTTTTGCACCAGGAGTCATTCATTGAATGTTGCGGATGCACCGTCATCCGCAATCACTTCGGCTTCAGGCAAGTTAGGGAATTCAAGTGGACCAATTACTTCAGCACATTGCAAATGCGCTGATCTTGGGAGGCACTTATGCCCTTCTCGGGATCGGCCTGACCTTAATCCTCGGGATTATGAAAGTCGTAAACTTCACACATGGTGAGCTGTATGCATTCGGCGGCTTTATGGGCTATTTCTTTGCAACGTCATTGGGTTGGAATTTTTTCGTCGCCATAGCGATGGCTATCATGCTTGGCGTCCTGCTGGGGGCCTGCATCGAAAGGGTGTTGCTTCGCCGGATGCGTGGTGCGGATATTGATTCGACCATGATCGTCATGATCGGTTGCTGGATCGCCCTGCAAAACATTGCCCTGCTGATTTGGGGCGGCGTTGCGAAATCAGTATCGACGCCCTTTCCTACCGAGCCGCTGGTCATCGGATCGGTCTCGATCTCGTGGTTGCGCATTTTTGTGCTTGGCGCGGCACTGCTCCTCATTCTTGCTACGTACATTTTGATTAACAGAAGTCAGCTGGGCAAGGCGATGCGTGCAACGTTCCAGGATCGTGAAACGGCTTCGCTCATGGGAATCAACATTAACCTCATTTACACAATGACGTTCGCACTCGGTTCCGGACTCGCGGCCGCAGCGGGAGCCCTTCTGGGGCCAGTATTCGTCGTCACGACAACGATGGGCAATATGGCGGCTCTAAAAGCATTTGCCATCGTCATTTTGGGTGGCCTTGGCAGTATTCCGGGCGCGCTCATTGGCGGCTTCATCCTTGCGTTTGCCGAGGAGCTGGGTGCCAGCTATGTCTCATCCGGCTATCGCGATGCGATGGGCTTCATTCTTATTATCCTGGTTTTGATGTTCAAGCCCACAGGCCTGTTCTATGTACGGGGGGAGAGAATCGGATGAAAAATCTCTGGACATGGCTCTTCGCTGGCATCTTGCTGACAGTTCCTTTCTGGCTGCAAGATCAATACTTTCTGCATATCGTGATCACGACAGGTATCTTTATCATCGGTGCGATGAGTCTGAATCTTCTGCTCGGTTTTACCGGTCAGCTTAGTCTGGGGCATATTGCCTTTTTTGGCATAGGCGCATACGCCAGCGCACTGACTTCACTTGGGTTTGATATCCCGATTTTCGGTGATTTTCGTATCGTTCACGAACCCTGGTCTCCGGTTATCGGGGTATTGGTTGGAACTCTGGTGGCGGGACTGTGCGGTTACATCGTAGGTAAACTTTCCTTCAAAATAAGGGGCGCGTATTTCGTCATCGTCACCATCAGTTTCGCGGAAGTTGTTCGTTTGGTCGCTTTGAACTGGGTCGATTTGACGCAAGGGCCGCTCGCGCTCAGCAATATCCCGCCAATTGGATTCACTATGCCAGTAGTGGGGGAGGTGGTTTTCTGGAAAAAGGTGCCAAATTACTATCTGGTGTTGGGGCTGGGCTTCATTGCCTATGTCCTCATAGCTCGTATCGTGCATTCTCGAATGGGTCGCGCGATGATTGCTTTGAGGGAGAACGAGCCTCTAGCCACCTCCGTTGGTATCAACGTCACGCGCTACCTCGTGTTTGCCGCGGTAGTCTCGGCCGCACTGGCGGGCGCGGCAGGTGGGCTCTACGCGCACTATATCAGAATCATTGATCCGGACATTTTCCTTTTCATTTACACGGTAACGATGGTCATCATGGTTGTCACGGGGGGGAAGGGCACACTGGCCGGCCCCATTGTCGGCGGTCTGATCTTCGGCGTGTTACCGGTAGGGTTGCGCTCTGTCGCTGCGCCCGAGGTGCAGTGGATCGTCTACGGCATCGTCATGATCCTTATTATCTTCTTCCTGCCGCGCGGCATCGTCCCAGCGGTATGCAGCTGGTGGCATAGGAAAACGGGCAGCGTTCCTGGCCATGTGCGGTTGTCGGGTGAGCTGGCGTCGGACAATGATGACGGTGCCAACTTACAAGAGTCACAGTTTGTGCCCGGCAAATTCTCGACATTGAGAGGGAGGTAAGGTCATGACCAAGGCAATGGGTAGCAAGAAGCCGATCCTGTCGATCAAACATGTCGCGGTTCATTTTGGCGGGCTGGTAGCAATATCCGACATGACATTTAATGTTAATGAAGGCGAACTAGTGAGCCTTATCGGCCCGAACGGTGCGGGGAAAACAACCGCTTTTAACGTGGTCACTGGCTATTTGCGTCCGACGAATGGAGAGGTGCACTTTCGAGGTATGCCCATTCACGATCTCAAGCCTCACGAAGTAGCAGACGCCGGACTGGTGCGGACATTTCAGAAGACCAGCCTTTTTACAAGTAATACGGTGTTTGAAAACGTTCTTACCGGTCTGCATCGCCATGGCAGTGCTTCGGCATGGGCGACGCTGCTTTCTCTGCCGCACGTCAGGCGCGAGGAAGCCCGACTACGTCAAACCGTATGGGAGATCCTTGACTTCATCGGTATCGCTGAATATGCCAACGAGCTAGGTAGCGCTTTGCCTTATGGTGCGCAGCGCTTGCTTGGTGTTGCGGTCGCGCTCGCAGCTAATCCATCGTTGTTGCTTCTTGACGAGCCAGCATCCGGCATGAATCCGTCCGAGACTGCGGATTTCATGCACCTTCTCGGCAAGATTCGGGCACTTGGCATTTCCATCCTGCTGGTTGAGCACGACATGCCACTTGTAATGGGCGTGTCGGACCGGATTGTCGTATTGAATTACGGAAAGATCATTGCCGATGCTCCCCCGGTGGAAATCCAGCAAAATCCAGAAGTCATCAGCGCCTATTTGGGACATGGAGTTAAACATGCTTGAAATCGATAATATCGTCTGTCGTTATGGCAAAGTCGAAGCGATCAAAAGCGTCTCGATTGTCGTAAAAAAAGGGGAGCTCGTCACCTTGATTGGCGCTAACGGTGCTGGCAAGACTTCCACGCTTAAGGCGATTTCCGGTCTATTGCCCCCAGTTAGCGGCCGTATACGCTTCGAGGGCGTGGATATCACGGAGGCATCGCCGCAACACATCCTGTCGTTGGGAATTGCACACTGCCCGGAAGGCCGCCGTGTTTTTCCGCAAATGACGATTCAGGAAAATCTTGAAATAGGTGCCTATCGACGTAGGGATAAGGCAGGAACGATGGCAGACATGGAACGGATTTTCGACAACTTTCCGAAGCTGAAAGAACGTCGGTATCAAATGGCGGGTACCCTTTCAGGCGGAGAGCAGCAGATGCTCGCTATTGGACGTGCCTTGATGTCACGCCCGAAATTGATCCTTTTCGATGAACCTTCGCTTGGTCTAGCGCCAAACATCGTAGAGCACACCTTTGATATTATCAGGCGTGTTCGCGACGATGGAATGACCGTACTGATGGTAGAGCAGAACGCCTACGCTGCGCTGGATATGTGTGATCGTGGCTATCTGTTTGAATCGGGATCGTTGACCATGGAAGGCACAGGAAAGGACATGATCGACAATCCGCACATCCGCAAAGCCTATCTCGGTGGGTAGTAGATGGATTATGGTGATTTCTGGTGTACGAGGAAATAGAAGGGATGGGGTATCCTGTTGATTGATCTCGCCAGATCAACCAACCAGCAGAAGAGCGATACGCCCTACCAATTCTGTCCTGGTCGCCGTTTTTCAACCAGCAGAAAGCGCCGCCGGTCCGCTCACCGGATTGCTGAGGTCCGGGGCGCGAGAACTGCTCGCCCAAGCGGTCGAGGCTGGGTTGCGGGCACTGCTAGGTCAGGATGCCGAGGTGCAAATACCCGATGGGCGCCAAGCTGTGGTTCGTACTAGCTTGAGTGTTCTCGGACAGGTTCCTGGGGCACCTCGATTTACCGATGTTGTTCTCTGAATTGAGAAACCGAGTAAGTCATAGCGACGGAAAAATGTGCACATCTTCCGTGAACGAAGGCTTCTTGCATCAGCTTGATGCTTATCCGTCGTTATAATCGCGCCTGTTTGGTGCCATTCGACCCACGGTGGGCAGCAAAAAGCCTTCATTCCGGCGCATCGTGATCAACAGCGCGATACGTCGCGCTCGGATGTGTGGCTGCCGGGCACCCCTAGCCAACCAAGTACTGGCGTTCATCACATGCCAGCCTGTGCATCGCCGCCTATGGATTTCTCGTGGCCGAACGCTGCGCTTTTTCCCCTCAGTCACAGTGGTCTCGCGGGCTTCCTGAGGCCTGAACTACCCCAAGTGTCAATAGCCCCTGGACCACCGCAGAGTTAATAATTTGCGAAGAGTCCAATTAATTGAGACCTATCATTGTATAATATGGTAGTTAGTAAGATAGGAGTAAGTAACCATGCAAAAAATAAATAAAGTGGACCGACTCGGCCAAATCCCCGCGTACATTCAAGTCGCGTCCGAACTGAGACGGCGGATCGAAATGGGCGATTGGCTACCCGGCGAAAAAATCTCGACTCTCGAGGAGCTCGAGCAGGAATTTCAGGTGGCGCGCGTCACTGTCCGGCAGGCAGTTGGAATCCTTGAACAGGAAGGGCTGGTCAAGCGTCAGCAAGGCCGTGGTACTTTTGTCAATAAGCACGTTAACAACAAGCGCTGGCTCCGGCTTGAGACGACCTGGGAGTCAGTGATTACGTCGATCGAGAAAAACGTGCCCAAATTCATCCACGTGGAGAATCCTCCCCCCTTGCCGAAATTACAAGAGGACGAAGGGGAACTGGCGTCCAAATATGTTTTCCTGCGCAGTGTGCAGCTTAAGGACGGTATACCGTATGGCGTCGTCAGTCTTCATCTCGCACAGGAGGTTTTCGACAAGCATAAAAAGGCTTTTCTCAAGCATACCGCATTGTCGGTACTGGGCACTCTTGATGATGTTCACATCAAGGGTGCGCATCAGACGATGGTCATTGGGACGGCCGATCGCGAAACCGCGGATCTGCTACAGGTGTGCTTGAGCGCCCCTACGGCGGCGTGTCGCTGCGTTGTGACGGATCAGAACAATGTAGCAATTTACGTTGCCGATATCACCTACCGCAGCGACTGTCTAAAGCTCCATATGGACTTGCTGGACAGGGCGAACCCCGCGGTGACACCGGCGCGGCGGGCCCAGTAGAAGTTAGATTTATGGGCATCTAGGTATCGTTTCATTTATTGTTTATTTATCTAACATACTATAGATGGTATGTTAGATTGATTGTTCTGGCGCAGTATCGCGGACAGTGAAGCTCTGAGCGATAAATGGAGGATATCAATGTCGAAGCAAGGTGTAGGTGCGTGCGTTCTGCGCAAGGAAGATGATCGTTACATGCGGGGACGCGGTCAGTTCGTTGCGGACATCCGTTTAAGTGGAATGAAGGATATCGCCTTTGTGCGCAGCCCGCTTGCGCACGCGAACATACTCGGCGTCGATATTCCCGAAGCTCATCAGAACGACGTCTTTACAATTGAGCACCTTGATACCGTCAAGGCGATCAGGGCCGTTTCCGGGTTGCCGGGCTTCAAGGTTTCTGAGCAGCCGGTTCTGGCGCGCGGCAAGGTGAGGCACGTGGGCGAGTTGGTCGCGATGTGTGTGGCTCCCACAAGAGCCGAAGCGGAAGACATTGCGGCAACCGTTCGGCTTGAGCTGGATGAGTTGGGCGCCGTACACGACATGCTGGCTGGCCGCCAAGACGGTTCACCGCTACTGCATGAGGCGTGGTCTGACAACGTCTTTCTCGAAACCAACATCAACGTGAGTATCGCGCAAGTGCGCGATGCGCCGATTCAGGTCACACGTGAAATCAAGACCTCGCGCCAGGCGATGGCACCGATGGAAGGGCGAGGTGTGGTGGCTTATTGGGATCACCGTCTCGAGCAGCTTGTCGTCTATACCTCGACGCAAATGCCGCATATCGTACGCACCGGTCTGTCCGAGTGCCTCGGGCTTGACGAGGGCCAGATCCGGGTCATTGCACCGGACGTCGGTGGAGGATTCGGCCTTAAGGGTATTCTGTTACCCGAAGAAGTGGCGCTAGGTTGGCTCGCCATGAAGCTCGGTCATCCGGTACGCTGGATCGAGGATCGGCGCGAACATTTGACCGCGAGCGCAAATTGTCGCGAGCATTTCTACCGCATTACCGGTTATGCCGACAGTGATGGGCGCCTGTTGGGTGTAGACTGCGAGGCAACCGTTGATTCGGGGGCCTATTCATCCTATCCGTTTTCTGCCTGCTTGGAAGCGGCGCAGGTCGCCAGCATCCTGCCAGGGCCTTATGATTTTCCGGCCTATCGTTGCCAGACTTTTTCAGTGGCAACCAACAAATGCCCGATTCTGCCCTATCGTGGCGTGGCTCGCACCGGAGTCTGTTTCGCGCTCGAGTTGGTGCTGGACGCGATCGCGCGGCAAGCCGGAGTCGAACCCTACGAGCTGCGCTTGAAAAGCCTGGTTCGACCGGAACAGATGCCCTTCGATAACATCACGAACAAGCATTTCGATAGCGGGGACTATCCGGAAGCCCTGCGTCAGGCAATAGCCGCGATCGATTACCCAGCCATTCGAGCGCGGCAACAACGCGGCGAAGACGATGGCCGCCTGATCGGCGTCGGTGTTTCAGTCTACTGCGAGCAAGCGGCACACGGCACATCGGTGTACGCTGGCTGGGGTATCCCGATGGTACCGGGGTATGAGCAGGCCACGGCGCGAATGACTCCGGATGGGGGGCTCGAGCTGCGTATTGGCGCCCATTCGCACGGCCAAAGCCTGGAGACCACGCTGGCACAAGTCGCGCATGAGGTGCTCGGTATTGACATAGCCCGCGTAAAGCTTGTGCATGGCGATACAGCCTCCACACCCTACTCAACCGGAACATGGGGTTCGCGCTGCATGGTGATGTCCGGCGGCGCTGTCTCGCGGGCTTGCCAAACCCTGGCACAGCGGCTGGTCAAGATTGGTGCCTGGCTGTTAGAGGCGGACGAGGCACAGGTGACCATGCAAGACGGTTGCGTAGTTGGCCCTGGCGGCAGTCTGACACT
The DNA here is from genome assembly GCA_041586815.1 of Marinobacterium sp. Lineage (GTDB taxonomy): Bacteria > Pseudomonadota > Gammaproteobacteria > Pseudomonadales > Balneatricaceae > Marinobacterium_A. Next base: position 8,862 of record JBFGZM010000020.1, read on the forward strand.
GGCACAAGTTGCCCAGACTTGGTATCGAAGGCCGCAGGACTTGCCGGCCGAAATCAACCCGGGTGGGCTCGAGGTGACGGAAGGGTACAAGCCCACGCGTGATTCTGGCACCTTCGGCTATGGCGTGCATGCCACACTGGTGGCTGTCGACACCGAGACAGGGGATGTTGAAATTCTCGACTATGTCATCGTCGAGGATGGTGGAAAACTGGTCAATCCGATGGTGGTCGATGGCCAGATCTATGGCGGAACCGCACAAGGCATAGGTACCGCGTTGTATGAAGAAATGGCTTTTGATGCGTCAGCCCAGCCTCTTGCTTCCACTTTTGCCGACTACCTGCTGCCGGGGCCAACCGAGGTGCCGGAGCCACGCATCATCCATATGGAGACCGTGTCGCCTTATACCGAATTTGGCGTCAAAGGGATTGGTGAGAGCGGCGCGATTCCGCCACCGGCGGCGATCTGCAATGCGGTGAACGACGCATTGCGACCACTTGGTGCCGAGTTGTATACCTCACCCATTACTCCACGCCGTGTTCTGGAAGCGATTGACTATGCCGCCACGCAAAAACAAGCAGCGCAGGATGCTTCGCACTCCGCTACAGAGGAGGTCGCATGAAGCCCTCAAAGTTTGAATATGAACGGCCCTCAGACCTGTCCGAAGTCATGGCATTCGTGCAACGCGAAGATATTGTCGTCAAAATACTGGCAGGCGGCCAGTCACTTGGCCCGATGCTGAACCTGCGCCTGGTGCAGCCCGACCTGCTGATTGATATCACCGGAATCGCGGAGCTGAAGCGTGTGGAAGCCACTGACGATGCGATTATCATCGGAGCCTGTGTCACGCATGCCGATATCGAAGATGGCAGAGTCCCCGATGTGACAGGTGGCGCATTGTCAAAAGTGGCTCGCGCGATCGCCTATCGTGCGGTGCGAAATCGCGGGACCATTGGTGGCAGCCTGGTCCATGCTGACCCGTCCGCTGACTGGGTTTCAAGTCTTGCGGCTATTGGAGCTGAAGTATTGATTGCTGGGCCGGAAGGGCAGCGTCGGCTTGCGATTGAGGATTTCATGACTGGTGTATTCGAAGCTGCACTGGAGCCAGGCGAGATACTGGAAGCTGTGCGAATACCGCGCCTGTCTGCCAATGCACGCTGGGGCTACCACAAGCTTTGCCGGAAAACGGGCGAATTTGCGCATGCAATTGGCGCGGTACTGCATGATCCGGACCGCGAGGTGTGCAGGGTCGTACTCGGTGCAACTGAGTCCAAGCCAATCGTACTCACTGACGCGCGCATGCTTTTCAATGGCGAACCGTGTGGTGGGCTGGCACGTCAATTGGATCTGGAGGCTGTCAGACACACACTCACCAGCGCCGGGATGACTGACCTGCTAGAGAATAAAATTCACATAGCCGCCTTGAAGCGCGCCGTTGATCGGGCTGAACTGTCATGAACATGAAATCGATTAATTTAACTGTTAATGGAAGAGCCGTCACTGCCGAAGCTGTTGAACCACGTACGCAGTTGGCAGACTTTTTGCGCGACACGCTGGATCTCACTGGCACACATCTGGGCTGCGAGCATGGTGTCTGCGGCGCCTGTACGCTGCTCATCGACGGTGTGCCGGCACGCTCATGCATAACACTTGCCGTTGCCTGCGATGGCGCCAACATCACGACTATCGAAGGCATGGACGATGATGAGGTCATGTTTTCGCTGCGAGCCGCGTTTTCGCGCGAGCATGCATTGCAATGCGGCTACTGTACGCCAGGCATGCTGGCATCGGCGCGCGATGTCGTAATGCGTATGCCCGATGCCAGCGAGAGGGATATCCGGCTGGCGATGAGTGGCAATCTATGCCGCTGTACCGGTTACGTGGGCATTATCAAGGCAGTGCAAAGCGTGATCGCGGAACGTAAGGGAGCAGGTATCGAGGAGCCGGAAAATCCGCGTACCATACTCGGACCGGTTGGTTCCGGCCATGCACCAACAGCAACAGTGGTGAGTGGCAGCCAGGTGACCAAGTCGACTGCGGCACCAGTACCAAGCAACACAGCTGCCACTGCTGCACCATCGGGCACGCCGGTCAACAGGGCGGCGGCGTCCAATAGCGGCAAGCCGCTGACTACCCTTCATCAGTCCTTTAGTGTTGACTTTCCGCGTGCACAGGTATGGGATTTCTTTGGTCGTCTTGGCGAGGTGACAACCTGCCTGCCAGGTGCGTCGCTGCTCGCCCCGCCCACCGAGACCCATGTCGAACCCCGGCTTCGGATCAAGGTCGGGCCGATTGTGGCCGTATTCGAAGGCGCCGCAGATTTGGAGCGTGATCCTGAGAAGTACTTGGGCACTATCTACGGTAGCGCACGCGATACCAAGTCGAGTTCCGCGACCCGTGGCGAAATTCGCTACGAGTTGATTGAGGAAAAAGACGGTGCCGCTACGCGGGTCGACGTCGAGGTTGGGTTCGCGCTGACAGGATCTCTTGCACAATTCAGCCGCTCGAGCATTGTGCAGGACATCGCCAAGCGTATGACGGAAGCATTTGCCAAAAATCTGCGTACGAAACTGAGCCAGGAGGGTAGTGAAGGCGCGGATGCTGATGCATTACACGCTCCGGCGGCGGAACTCAACGCGGGCGCGCTTGTATTTTCCGTACTGCGTGACCGGATTACGGCGTTTTTCCGTTCCCTGTTCGGCCGCTAAGAATGTCGAGTTTGACTACATTCAGAGTCGTCGGAACGGGCGACACTAAGGTTCTGTTCCTTCCCGGTCTGTTCGGCGCGAATGAGGCGTTTGATGCGATATTGGCATTCGCAGATACCATGCGCTTTCAGTATGTAGTCATGGACTACCGTGGCTATGGCTGTTCGAAACGCATGTCAGGGCAATATACTTTGAGTGAAGTGGCAGCGGATGCCATCCGCTTGCTCGACGATCTCGGATGGGCCGAAACCCATCTCATCGGGCATTCGATCGGCGCCTTGGTCAGTCAGATGCTCGCGGTCGAAGCACCAGGGCGCATTCAATCCCTTATTTCACTGGCCGGAATGAATGCTCGCGGCGCCTCGAGTGATCAGTCCCGTATACGCATGCTCGACGAGGCGGCACACCATCTGGACCAGCGTATCGCACTCATTCATATGGGGGTAGGTCTATTTCCCCGGACTGGAACTCTTTTTTGTGCGTAGTATCTTGTAGCCATGGCTTCATTTTCTGGTTATAAAGTTGCCAGTGTTAATCCTCGCATTTATTTTACAAAATAAGATTGGTTTTATGATTTTAATTTGGTTTTCTACTGGTCAGGTGAGGGTCTAAAATATATTTCTATATATAATAAAACTGCACTAGTAACACTTGCAGATTCCCCATCGATTTATGACTCTGCAATCATCCAGGCATTATTAAGTCGTGCGTTTTATATAGGTTTTTTGGGTGGTCATCGAACTCACGAAAAACGTATAGAACGTCTTTCAGAGCAGGGATGTACTCATTGTCCAGTCAGTCGAAAACTCACCTAATAGCGATTCAGTCTGGATATATTCCTACGATTTCAGTATGAGCTCGCCCTCAATCAGGCTGAGCCATTTTTTGCATGGCCGGGGAAACGTCATGTTGCGGATTTGCGCTATTGCGGTGCCGTGAAGGGCTCTGAGCTAAAGAATGTGACGACAGGTTGGCATATCGCCGAGTAGCCCAGGAAGCTGAAAGCTCTTAATAAGGGCCCTTATCTAGAATGTGAAACTACATTCCGAATGCTTGAATTCCAGTCTCCGCGCGAAAGCGGAGCGTGAATTTTGAACCCCAAGTACCTCTTCTACGTGGTTAAGACTCGCTATCCTAGCCTGAAGAAAATGATGCCGATCTGACCATGCTGTTTGTACTGGCCAATATTGTAAGCGTGGATTAGATGTTTCGTGCCCAGGGTTGATCCGTCCGTATTGCCTCAAAAAGTAGCAAGAAGGCGGGAGTGCAGGGAAATACCGTCTAATATGGTGCGCTGCTCGGTAGCATGAGCATATCAGACATATCGGAGGGCTTAATCGTCGCTGGTAGACGGTAATGGCGCTGGCTGTTATTTGTTCAAATATAACGGCATTGCATTGTTAAATTGAGCATTTTTTCCGTGGTGCGCCCATTCCGGATTATCAGACGATCTGCGGTTGCAGGCATGGACCAGGTCCAGCCTGTATCGTTAACCGGAATAGGCTATGCACCTTCGTGTAGCACACTTGCTGGGTGGGTTTTTAAAGCCTTGGGTGTCGTAGCTCTTGTCGGCGCGGATTATTTTACACTGTTGGCCTGGAATTTGCTGCTACATACATAAAGCCGGTGGGGCACCAGCATATAAGTCGTCGCGAGCTGGCGCTCGCTGTAATTGGAATTGAGTGCTTGCAGCAGCTGAGCAGCAATAAAATGCTCCGGCGGATTCGACTGCAGGCCACAGTCAGCATCGATACCGTAAATAGCCGATAGAGGTGCTCTATGGACTGCCTGGTTGATCAGCTGCCGCATGGGCCTCTAAGGATGACTCCTGGGAATGAAGGAGTTCAGATGAACTGCTGTGAACAGGGATTCCTGAACAATGTCTTCGCCGCGAATATTCGAGCCGCCTTAAAGTGGTATCGCCATCGGCAGTCTACCAAAACGCCACTTGACAGTGGCGAAGGTAGCAACGTGGTAAAAAATGTTCACGCTCTCTCCCTGAATGCAAAGGTGACTCTCATGAAAGCAAGTAGATGGATATGGTTTGTCTGGCTATTGGTACTCCTGTGCTATGTGGTGCCCTATACCGTGCTTACGAATGTACAAGCCTGGTACGGCAGTTTTCTGTTTTGGGCGGTTATGGGTGCGTTGGTGATTGTCGCTAATATCTTTCTGACGAAAGACTTCGAGGAACAGTGATCGTGAGTGAATCATTGATTTGGTGGTCGATCGGTATTTATGTGCTTATCGCCCTTGGTATCGCGGTGCTTTCGCGCGAGGGCACAGCCGGGGACATGTCAGGCTACTTCCTCGGTAACCGGAAAATGAACGGTTTTGTGTCGGCTCTCAGCTACAGTGCCACTTCCTACAGTGCTTTTATGATGGTCGGACTTGCGGGTCTGGCCTATAAAGGGGGCGTCGGTGCGTTTGGTTTCGAGATCATCTATTTTGCTGGCGTATCGCTGGTGGCTGTCTTTGGACCGAAGTTCTGGTTTGTGGGCAAGAAGTTCGGCTTCGTCACGCCCAGTGAAATGCTTGGTCATCGTTATCAAAGTAAGCCGGTATCGATGGCCGTTGCCATTTCCAGCTGTATTTTTCTGATTCCCTATGCGGCCGTTCAGTTAACTGGTGTAGGTTATCTGCTGCAGGGCATGACCGGTGGAGCCATTACATTTACGACAGGTATTGTTCTGGCGACAGCGCTGGCCATCCTCTTTTCCTATGTCGCTGGCATTCGCTCGGTGATGTGGACCGACTCCCTGCAGGCAATCATGATGGTGGTGGTGTCGACGCTGGTGGCGTTACTGGCCATATCGCAGCTGGGAGGCTTCACGGGGCTGTTCGAGACCATCGAATTTAAGTACCCGCAGTCCCTGTCGGTTCCCGGTGATGGTCTCTTCAGTTTTGTGACGTTCCTGGGTCTTACCATTCCCTGGTTCTTCTTCAACCTGTCTAATCCGCAGGTGAGCCAAAGGCTATTCATGCCAGCCTCGTTGAAATCCATGCGGCAGATGATACTGGGGTTCCTGACCTTTGGCTTTATCTATACGTTGATAACAATACTGTGGGGCTTTACCGCATTGGCTGCTTTTGGGGACATGAAGCTCGAAAATGCTGACCTGGCTACACCGACTTTACTGGCCTCGGAGCTGGTGCATCCAGTACTGGCGGTTATCGTGATGATTGGTGTTATGGCTGCGGCTGTCTCGACGATCGATTCCATCATGTTGACACTGTCATCAATGCTTGCGCGTGATGTCTATGCTAACGTCAAATCGGATGTTTCCGAGAAGCGTCAGTTGACCATCGGCAAGATCGTCATCCCGATCATCGCTGTTATGGCTTATGGCTTTGCCCAGTTGGAACTGAATCTGATCGCTGTACTGTCGGTAGCCGCCTCGTCTGGCTTGGCCGTCATCGTGCCGGGGATTATTGGTGCGTTCTACTGGCGTCGCGGTACCGCGGCAGGTGTACTGGTCAGTGTGATTGGTGGCGGCCTGTTCATACTCTTCATCTACTTGGTGGGTGGCAAGCTGCTAGGGCTGCCGGCCGGCGTCTGGGGTATCCCGCTGTCGACGGTACTGTTCGTGGTGGTCAGTCTTTTTACCGCCGCGCCGAAGCAAGTGGCCGATGAGTTTATGCAGGAGGCCAACCGTAGCCGGAGTAAAGTCAAGCAGCCAGAAGTGCAGTCTACGGTGGCTAATACGGCGGTCTGACAGGAAGCCCGTCGCACTCGGTGCGGCGGGTTTCGCCCTGGGATTGGACGACTTCCGGCTTCGCGTTGCTCATCCCATTAACGCCAAGCGTATGTGCGCCTTTAGAGTACAGGGTAATACGGGCGCTATCAGGCGAAACGGTCAACACGTCGAGTAGGATCCGCTGTTGTCTGTGTGGCCAGCTTGCATTGCATTTCGCTGATTATCAAAGATCTTCACCCTGTTCGGTCAAGTCGTTGGCTTGGCAATATGCTTCTTGGATACCGGTCCACTGGGCGAACGGAGTGAGAATTCGCCCGATAATCATGGCTGTTGCGATGACCTTGCGCTGTAAAATGCTGCCCGGCTGCAACTACAACATAGCGGAGTCATCGGGCGTCGCTGCCCCGGAGTTGCTGTCAGCGGTTAGCTCTTCCTTGATATAACGCTTAACGTGGCCCTGAATTTTTCGGCTGGTGATGTGTACCCACAGGCATCACCATGATGTCGGCTGTGCCGCAAATAAAATGCCCTTCGGGTATGAGCAGCATCAGCAGCAACGTCAGTTGCTCGGTATCGGCCCGGGTGGTGACGCCTGCGCCCGGCAGTTTCTGCCGTAGCGAGGCATATTCGCGCTCGCGCTTTTTCTCCTGGCGCCCGAAAGGGGCTCTGATATTCATCGGCTAGTCGCTGTGATTGGCCATAGAGAGAGAGCCCGTTTTCAACTCGGCGTGGAGATAGCTTCTCGCTGCACAAGCAAGGTGGGGGTGTTTGTCGCTGGTCTTCATTCACTCAGGCGTCTGTTGCAGCATGTTCATGTGCTGCCATGACTGATTGGGGGCTTCCTGCCTGGCATCAGGAGGTTTTCATGAGCCAGAAACGAAAAAAGCCTGCAGCATCCGCGAAGATGAACGCCTCGTCACCATGCAATTGATGGTCGGCTTGATTAAGGTCGTGCTCATTCGCCGCGGTTGTCGTGAAGCTATGCGTGATGCCGGTGCGGGCATCCACGCCGATATGAGCTTTCATCCCGGTGCCATTGGTTGCCCTTCTTGGTCTGATGCATCTCAGGGGCACGCTCACCGGTATTATTTCTGTAGGAGGCTGGGCGTTCCAATAATAGTGGCATCGATCAGCGAATCTGCTTTCAGGAGAAGCCCATATTCAGATAGCCCTGGGTTCACCTCTTCAAAAACCTGGCGGGTCAGGTCATGGCGCTCCAAAAATGACGAAACTTCAGAATGGTCGTGTGATCAGGAATGGCTTTATCCAGCGATAAACCAGAAAACTACCCCGTGGATGCGCTCTTGTAGAGTGCATCTCCCATGGCAGGATCGCTGAGGTGATACAACTGCTGCATGCAGTGAATTTGAAGCATAGTGAGCAAGAGGTAAGGCCGACGACCATGCCTGTCTTGTGGTAGTTCGGTTTGATAACCGCTTCGAGGCGGCCCCATGGGATCAGCTTTACCATCCGACCGAGAAACGTCTCCTTGCGGGTTTAGCGGCGCTTGTTGCTAAACTCGCTTTCAGCGAATGTGGGTTGCTGATCCATCTTTGCCTCCTGGATCATGTGTAGCACGGATTGTCTTATGCAGTAGACTTGTTCACACCTTCTCTAGTCTATGGCCTGTTCCACAGGCCATAGACTAGGCTTAAATATGTCAAATCTCAGAAAGATGAAAGAGGCGATAATATCATCCGCATGGCTGTTTTTTGATATGGGAGTTGGTTCGGTACCAGGGCAATGAGTACCAGAAGCAGGCCTTCGGATGTGTCTACGGAGCCGGAAGCGATTCAATGTTCGCTTGGGGCAGTATTCAGATTCAGCCGCCTTTGACTTCTCCGTCCCGGTACTGGCCCCAGGCCTGATGCAACTGCTCCATTGCGGGCTCGTCGTAATCGCGCGTTGGTAGCGTTTCCTCATCCCAATGGCCAAAGCGGTCTTCTCCGCGCACCAGCGTCGCGCGGCGACGGCCAATGGTGGAAGTGACGTGGGTGGGAATGTAGAAGAAGGCAAAGCCGATCCGTCGATCATCGGTGGTATTGCAACGTGAGCTATGTGCGGTCCGTTCGTGGTGAATAGAAAATTCACCAGCGCGCAACGGCATTTCTAGGCCGAGGTTATCGTCCACGCCAATCAGCGACTGGCCTTTAGCAAGCATATTGTCTTTGGCGAACGTTTCCTGATGTTTGAAATCCGGTTCACAGTTTGATCCAGGGAGGATGCGCAGGCAACCGTTTTCCGATATTGCGTCAGTAAGGCCGACCCAGACTGTTACCTCTTCATGTGGGGTCAGGCCGAAATAGGTGGAATCTTGATGCCAGGAAACGTAGCGCGGATCGTTTGCATCTTTGGCAAAGACTGACGACCCGAACAACAGAATATCCGGGCCAATAAGGTCTTCCACCGCATCGAGGATGCGCGGGTTTCGTGCCAGCTCAACGAACGCAGGCGATGCGAGGTGAGCCTTGATTTTCAGTGAGCGATTGGCGTCTTCACCCACATGTGCTTCATAAGCTTCAATGCGAGCTCGGTACTGCGCTGCTTCACTGGTATCGATGGCCCGGAATGGGAACGCGTAGCCATGCAGTTTAAAATGTTCGACTTGAGCGGCTGTCAGGTGCTTGGTCATACAAGTCTCCTATTGATAGAAGGTAGGGTTAAGCCAGTAGGCCGTATCTAGCTCAAGCAAAAGCCGTGCCGTGAAAGTGCGCAGGGATAAATAGCTTCAAAAAATAACTTCATTGAAATTCCTTTCTGATTCAAAAAAAGGGCTATACCACGCAGTATTCTGGATTTTGGCTCACTTAAACGCATCATCAGCGGTCTCTGACTCAACCGTAGCGCAAGTAATTACGCATTCAATCAATGAATTTTCTAAGCCTGTTGTGACCTTGTGTCTCTCCTCGGTTTCTCGCTATTACCGCTCAATCTAGATTTTCCTGATGATTTTTTTGCGCAATTAAGAGGCATGCCACCTAAGTTTTGAAGCAATTTGGTGCGAAATATTTTGTCGCGGACAGTACAAAATCTTAAAAGCAGCAATGCCTGGCGTACAATTTGGATTTTGTACGTCAAAAATAATATATGGTATACCTCTTGTTTTTATTGAAAGCGCATGAAACGCTGTTAGCCCGGCGCATCACAATGGCCTGCTCTCAAAGTGAACTCAGCAAGGTATTTTCACGACGACTAGATTGCACAGTTTTAAGCTTCGGATGTGCATCGGTTCGTTGGCGGTAGCGATGACTGCTGCGCTGGCAAGCACGACCATGATTCATGCTGCAACCATCGACGAGATCAAGGGTCGTGGTTATCTGCTCGTGGCGTCTGAGGATAACTGCCGTCCCTTCGCGTTTACGGAAGAAGGGAAGGCCACCGGTTACGACAACGAATTTCTGGTCCTAGGGGCTGTTCTCAATTAGGCCAGCCAGATAACGGCCGATACGAGGCTCAATATCGACTGGTAGTTTCTCGCCAGTCGTTCGTATCGTGTCGCGATCCGGCGAAATTGCTTTAACTTCTGGAAAACCGTTCCACCAAGTTGCGATCTTTGTACCTATGTCGATCCAGCGGTCTCGGGTGTTGGCGATGCCGCCTTGACGGGACCACCACGTCCGCGCCAGTACGCTGGATAGCGGCAATAAAGGCATCTGAATCATATCCCTTGTCAGCCAACACACTGTCAGGCTCAAGCTCTTCCAAGAGCGCCTCAGCCTGACCATATTCCGATGCCTGCCCGGGTTGTGACCTTGATTCTGTGGATTTTCTTCGCGTTGCCGCAGTTCGGAATTTCCCTGAACCCAGCAAGCGCGGGCGTCCTGGCACTGACGTTGTCCACGGCGGCGTTCAATTGCGAGGTCTGGCGCGGAGGGCTGATTGCCTTCCCCTGCCAGGAATATGATGCGGCGCTGGCGCCTTTTGGTTTGCGCTTGCGCAATATCGTGCTGCCTCAGGTCTGGTGCTCCTGCCCCCCGGGCTGGTCAACGAGATGGCCATGCTGTTGAAATCCAGTCCTGTGGTGGCAGTCACCGGTATGGTGGATATCACTCGTGCCGCCCGGCGTGTCGGCGCACGCACCTATGACCCATTGCCTCCATTCATTTTCGCAGTGTTTTTTTGCAGCGTATTGTCTATCTGATGATTCGCCTGCAGCACCGTCTGGAGCGACCTGCTTCCAGACCAGAGGTAGTCGCATGATCAG
>JBFGZM010000021.1:0-19424 GCA_041586815.1 Marinobacterium sp.
CTCTGGGAAAAGCATTTGTTCCTCACAGGACAAAGTAAACAAGGCATCACGTAAATACGAATACCAAGCACCCAACGGCCTGCGGCGGTTCCGTCGTCTGTAACGGCAAAGCAAAAGAAAAACACCAGAATCCGGCTCCATGTCCAACGGTCGGCGCGATATGGTTTTTTCCTCAAGGGGCCGGACCTGGAGTTCATTAAGCATCATGGCCGCATTCAGACGCCGCTGTTTGATATGGCGGTGTCCGGGGTGCAGACTGTCGACGAAGCGATTCTGGTGGCCCAGGAGCTGCTCACCAAGCATGAACAGCTGATAGAGCTCTGTGGTGGTTTTACTGCTGAAGATGCAGATTGTCTCCGCGAGGTGGCCAACGGCCTGGTCCCCATCGGTCGGGTACAGTACACGCACGCAAGAGCGTGAGCCTCTGGTACGGGAGTTCGGCTAGAGCCACTGGCCGCCGAATGGGTGTGCCGCGGGCTTGGCATACGCCTGCGGTAGGCTTAAGATAGCGCGCTTGCTGCGAGCGGTTCGCAGTAACTATTTTGTTCTCAGGGCGGGGTGAAAGTCCCCACCGGCGGTAAAGGCGCTACGTTGCCAAGCCCGCGAGCGCCCGGTTTTAGACGTTATCCAGCAGGGTAAGGGTCAAACCGGGGTCAGCAGATTCGGTGCAACTCCGAAGCCGACGGTTATAGTCCGGATGAAAGAGAACGGTTCCGGCGACAGGCGTATCCCGCCCGTCGCAGGGTAGTGGCTGAAAACGTATCCGGCTTTGCCGAAAGGCAGGGGCGGTGGTTCGTTTTTTTGCGTACACCCAGGTTCCGCAAGCCCTGATTCTGGTGACTATCAACGAGGATAACCATGAATCAGACGTACCCTCCAAAGCTCAGTAATGAGACCCGCGCCCAGCGCGTTGCCTTTATTCAGGCCCAGTGGCACAGCGATATCGTTGGCCAGGCCCGTGAAGCCTTTGTCGCAGAATGTAAAACCCAGGGCCTTGAGGCTTCTCAGGTAGAGGTTTTCACCGTTGCCGGCGCCTACGAAATTCCGCTGCAGGCCAAGTTGCTCGCCAAAAGCGGCCACTACGGTGCCATTGTGGCAGCGGGCTTTGTGGTGGATGGCGGTATTTACCGTCACGAGTTCGTGGCCCAGGCGGTGATTGAAGGTCTGATGCAGGTGCAGCTGGAGACCGAGGTGCCGGTAATGTCGGTGGTGCTGACGCCGCACCATTTCCATGAGCACAGCACACACCATGACTTCTTCTACCGCCACTTTACCGAGAAGGGTACCGAAGTGGCTCAGGCGTGCCTCAGCACCATGGAAAACCTGCTGAGCATTCGTCGCCTGACCGAGCGTTAATACAGTTATTGGTTATTGGTCATTGTTAAGTGCCCAGTGCCCCGAATAGCTGACTGCTCGAAAAAGCCCGGACCCCGCTATGGGGCCCGGGCTTTTTTAGGTTTGCGGCAATGGAAAAACCGCAAAAAACAGCACCCGAAGGTGCTGAGCAAGGATTGGCTTTCGCCGGAGTTGAGCAAGGGAGCATACGGGAAGTGCGTTTAAACCGTGCCCTGTGTCATCTTTTGTGCCAGTAGCCGCCTGGGCCACCCGTCGCTCTGTGCCAGCAGACAGTTGATCAGTTGCTGCTCCTCTGCGCTGCCGTGGTGGGTAAAGGGGGGTGTCGCGGCAAGCGTAGGGAGAGGTACGCAGGCCAGACGCTGACGACAGCTCTGGTGCCAGCCGAGATAGTCGGTGGTTATCCTTAGGCGCGCAGGCGCTCGATAACCCCGTATTTGAAGCCCGTTAACCACTGGTAACGGGCTTTTTGCGGGCGCTATATAATGCAATGGTGTACGGGCGTCTGGTTTTCGGGCTGGGTTTCGGATGTCGATTATGGATAATGGACAGCCTGGATTGAACGGCAAAGCGGGTTGAGATGATGAGCGACAGTGTGATGTTTTGGGCAACGGGGCTGGGTCTGGTGATCATAGCGATATCGGCGGGGTATATCGTTGTCCACCTGCGCACACTGCGCACGCAACAGCGTCAGCGCGAAGCACTGCAGACCGAGGCACAAAAAAAGGCGCAGGAGCAGCGCCAGTATCTGATCGACAGTATCCGGGTGATCGCCAGGGCCATGTCGGAAGATGAAAAAATGACCCTGACCGAAGGCTGTATTCGCCTGAAGGTGCTGCTGGATAATCTGATGCCGGAGCTGCATCGCAATCCGGATTTTGAAATCATTTCGACTCACTACGAAGCCACCCGGCATATTCCCTATCTGAAGGAGTGGAAGTCGCTGGAACGGTCGCAGCAGCGGCGTTACAGGCAGGAGATGACTACGCTGGAGCACCAGCATCGGGATGCACTGCTGCTGGCGGCCGCCAAGTTGCACCAGTATCCGCTGGACCGGATGCACTGATCCGTGGCTTTCCTGGCCGCCTTCGCCATGACTCTGGTGATTCTGTGCCTGATGGCGGCCGCCCTTTATTTCGGCCGTGCACCGACCTATCGTCCGTCCCGGACCGAGGTACTGGCGCTGCTGCAGGGCGTACTTGATGGTACCACTTCACGGCAGCGCTGGGATCTGTATGTCGGTATGCCCCTGCGCCATGATCCTGAGCTTGAAAAAATACGGTTGCGCTGCCTGGTGCTGCAGGAGGGTGACGACAAGGAACCTGCGGCCGGTGAAGGGGTAGATGAGCACCTGTTCGATCGCGCGGGCCGGGCACGGCTCAGTGACATTGTTGATGACCTGCGGCGCCTGATTGCCAAGGACCCGGTGTTCCGCGAGTTCTGATACTGGCGATGCAACGGCAGGTACCGCACTTATACCGGGTCAGTATCCGGCACTGGCAGGGGCTGTTTGCCGAGGCGCTGCAAGCGCCAGAAGGCCTGCCAAAGTTCCCGCTGCGGGCTGCCGTCATCAACACATCGGTGGAATTCGGCCGTGAGGGCTTCGAATTCCGGCCATTCATGGAGTCCGCTGATCCCCAGCAACTGGTGGGCATGATGACGCATCTTGGCGATGTCACGCGTCATAACCCCTTCCAGGCAGGCTTCCAGCTGGCGCTGGATTTCCTGCTGAAGCTCGTTGGGACTCACCAGGGGTGTGCGATCACTCTCGGCTGTCGCTGAAACCGCAGGCCGTGCGGGAAGGCGGTTGCAGAGTCGCTTTATCGCTGCCAGCAGCTCGGGTTCGTTGATGGGCTTGAACATGATTTTGGTGATGCCGGCATTCTGCAGTGCCTGGTGCTCCCGCGGCACCACATTGGCTGTCAGCGCGATGATGGGCAGCGCAGGGAAGGCTCTGCGCAGGCGCCGGGTTGCTTCGATGCCATCCATCCTGGGCATGTGAACATCCATCAGAATAAGGTCCGGCTGTTTTTGCTTCACGGCCTCCAGCACTTCGAGCCCGCAGGTGACCTGCCTGGCTTGAATGCCGGCTCGACTGAGTATCTTTATGATCAGCAGACGATTCAGGTCGTTGTCTTCGGCAATCAGCACGTCCAGGTCGCTGTTTGGCGCTTTGCCGCTGGCTGTTCTGCTGAGTGAGTCAGGGGTTTGGAGCTGCAGTGCCCGCAGCAGGTTGCGCGGGCGTACCGGTTTGTGGATGGTCTGAGTCTGGTCGCCCAGGTTGGGCTGGATGGTGCCGCTGGCACATAAAAGAACCAGGCGCGCGTGATACACCTGGCGCAGTCGCTGCAGCATGGGCCTGAACCGCTCGGCATTAATGTCTGGACTGTCACCCCAGACAAGGCAGCTGTAATGCTTGGCCCGTCGGCAAAAGTCATCGAAATTCAATGCTATATCGGCGTACAGCTGTTGACGGAGCAGTATCGCCTGGAGGGACTTTCGCGTGGCCGGGTGGGGTTCGTAGAGCAATATACGGCCGCTGTCAGGTTTCGCTGTCGGGAGAGGTACCGCGACCGGCTCGCTGTAGGCAAAGGGTATCTCCAGACTGATCTCGGTGCCCTTGTTCAGTTCACTGCTGAGTTTGATCTTGCCGTCCATCAGGCTGACCAGTTTCTGGGTAATGACCAGTCCCAGCCCCGATCCACCGAAGCGGCGGGTGATTGAGGTATCAGCCTGGCTAAAGGCCTTGAACAGTTTGCCTTTCTGGTTCTCGGCAATGCCTATGCCGGAATCCAGTACCCGGATGTGCAGTACGCACTGCTTTGTATCGAGTATCTCGGCCTGCACGAAGACCTGGACCTCGCCCTTCTCGGTAAACTTGACGGCGTTGGCGACCAGGTTAGTGAGGATCTGGCGCAGCCGGGTCGGATCCCCCTGCAGTATTTCCGGTGTGCCGGGGGCGTAGTGCAGAATCAGTTCAAGGCCCTTGTTGTGCGCCACCGGGGCCTGCATTTCCAGTACGTCGAGCAGCAGTTCCTCGGGGTTCAATGGTATCTGTTCAAGCTTGATCGCATTGGACTCGAGCTTTGATAGATCGAGTATGTCGTCAATGATGCTGAGCAGTACCGTGGATGTCTGGTTGATAATGCGGGTGTATTCGCGCTGTTCCTCGTTGGCGTCGGTTTCGTCCAGCAGGCGGGCGAAGCCCAGTACCGATGTCATGGGAGTACGCAGCTCATGGCTCATGCGTGCCAGAAACTCGTCCTTGGCCAGGTTGGCGGTGTCTGCCTTGAAGCGGGCCGATTCCAGCTCCTGGTTTTTGGTCTCCAGGTGGTTCAGCGTGGCGCGCAGGCGTTTGGTCGTGGCATCGACCTTGGTTTCCATTATGGAGTTTGACTCCTGGATGCGCGCCGCCATGCGGTTGATTCCCCGGGCCAGGGTGCGCAGCTCACCGGTCAGGGACACTTCGGCGCGGGTGTCGAGCTGGCCATCCTGCAAGCGCTCGACGACATGGCTGAGACCCTGGATGGGCTGGGTGATGCGGTGGCCAAAACGCAGGGCGATAACGGCCGTAATGGCGAAGGTACCGATCATGAGCAGCAGGCCAGCGAGCAGAATGCTGCGCTGGCGTGAACGTGTCTGCTCATCGGACAGGATAACGACAACCCAGCCGATGGTATCCAGGCGGTTCTTGGCGGCGGGGTATTCGGGGAAGTCCTGGAAGGATATCCCGGTGACCTGTACCGGCTCGGCAAAATACCAGTGTGTGTTTTCCTGGTAGACAAAGGGGCCCTGGGGCCGGAGTTGCAGATCGAATGCCCGGGAGCGGGTAATCAGTTCAAACTGGGTGTTGAGGAAGACGACGTCGGCAACATCGGGCTCCTGGCTCATGCCCTTTCCCAGGTTGCGCAGCAGTTCGTGGTTGCCCAGCATCAGGCCGAACTCCGAGGCGGAGGCCAGCAGGCGACTGATGGACTGGCCGCGTTCCAGCAGCGAGTGCTGGGTGTCGTCCATCCGGGTGCTGATAAAATAGCCCCCCAGCACCAGGGCAAACAGTACCATTGGCATCAGCGAAATCATCAGGACGCGCTGGCGGATTCCCAGGGTCTTGAAACGGCTCTTCATTGGATGCCGTCCTCCAGCCGCAGGCGCAGGGTCTCGTCGTCCGGTTCTGCAAGGTCGAGGGTCCGGGCAACGATCGGGTTGCTGCTGACATTAAAGTATTTCGGATAGGCCGGTGGTGGCAGAGGGCCGGACGGGTCCAGATCACGCAGCAGTTCGCCGGTTTGCTGACCGATCTGAGCGGGTGTCGAGTAGACCGCGGCCAGGGCGCCGGCTTCGACATAGGTTTTGGAAAAGCCAATAACGGGCACCCGCTGCTGCAGCGTGATGTACAGCAGCCATTTGGCGGTCGTACGGTTGAACAGGGCGCGGTCGGGCTGGGCGAGGAAGACGTCGCTTTGCTGTATCAGCGGTTTCAGCCGTTCTATCGGGTTATCTGACTCGTTGAGGGTGATGGATAGCGGGGTCAGCTGTTGCTCGCCGGCCGCTTCGTCGAACGGCTGTCTGGATGCGGCGGAAAAGGGGCCAAACATGGTACCGATGCTTTTCGCCTCGGGCACCAGCAGGCGAACGAGCCGCAGCTGGCGTTGCAGCGGCTGGTCAAGGTACACCGCGCTGAGGCGACGCTGGCCGTTGCTGTAAAGCTCCGCCAGGGAGTCAAAGGTGATGCGGGGAATAAAAGTGCAGATCAGATCGGCATTGCCACCGTGCTGCAGCAGCTGTTCGCATGCTCTGGCACCAATGGCGATATTGAGCCCCTGGTTGAGTTGTTCCCGGGACGGCGTGTTGTCTGTGCTGTATAGCTGCAACGGCTGCTGATAACGTCGGCCGATCTCCTCGGCAACGAGCTGATAGAGTGCGCTGTTTTCACTCATTATGACTTGGGGGGCTGCGACTGCCCCCGTGCCGATAAACAATTGTAATAACGCCAGTAGCAGTTGTCCTGTGCGCCGCCAGTGTGAGCCATGCCTGTGTCGTGTCGCTCTGTCCGATGCCTGCATTCAGCGTGTCCGTTCGCGTCGCTCGGTGATCAGAATTCGAACTGCAGTTGCAGATAAGTCCGTTGGTCGAATTCATTATATTGGTAAAATTCTGAGTACTTGTTGCCCAGCAGGTTCTGGAAGATCAGGGCGCCTGACAGGCGCTGGCCCGCCGGCAGATCCCACTCCCTGGCCAGGCGCAGGTCGGTGCGATTGTAGCTGTCCCGGTAGCCGCCTTCATCCCATTCCACCTCATCCATATAGTACTGCGCCAGGCTGAAATCCCAGTGTGGCGCGAAATTGTAGTTCAGCAGCAGGGAGGCTGTATGCAGGGGGGATTGCGGCCAGGTAGCACGTGACTCGCCGCCCTTGGGTGTCCCTTTGTCGACAATAAAGTCCGTGGTGTTGATGTAGCTGTAATTCAGCAGTACCCAGAAAGGATCGCTGGGCTGCAGGCGCAGCTGAAATTCGGCGCCGCTATTGCGCCATGATGTGTTGTTGGCGCTAAACCGTACACGCTGCTGACTGTCAACCTCATCCGAATAATCAACCCAGAAGTCATCAATGGCATGCTCTACATCTTCGACAAAAACACGCAAATCAAAGTGTCCCGTAAGGCGCTGAAAGGAACGATAGTAGCCGATTTCCATGGTGTCGATGCGTTCGGGACCAATGTCTGAATTGGGTGTGGATATGGCGTCCAGGACGTCTCCGCCAGGGAGGTAGATGGTTGACTGAGTGTTTTTTTCCAGCAGCGAGGGCATGCGATAGGCCTGGCTGTAGGCGGTACGAATAACCGACTGGGCGTCAGGCCTGTAGTTCAGCGCCGCCCGGGGGGACAGCTGCAGGCCGTCGGCGCTGGTACTGCTGGTCTCGGCCATGGCTCCGAAGTTGAGCGTAATGGCATCGGCGGGTACCAGTTCCAGGTTGCCGAACAGGCGCCAGCGGTCTTCGTTGATGCGCCCGCGTTCCTGCAACAGCACGCCACTGCGGGCGATCTCCTGTCGGTACCCTACCCCCCAGAGGAAAGTCGCTTCCTCGGGGACCCACTGCTGCGTATGCTGCAGTTCGATGTCATACAGCTCGGTTTTGCCATCTTCATTGTCCAGACGGAACGCTGGATTTTGCAGTAGCAGGGCTTGCGCAAAACCAGCCGGCAAACCTTCATACTTTACCAGATCGGCCACGGTGGGGGGCGGGACAGACAGGTTCAGATAGTTATGGTACGCCGACACCTGTGTCTCACTGGTGCTGTCGTTGACATGGTTCCAGCGCAGGTACTGGTAGTTTGACCGGTGGTCTCGCTGAACAATGGGCTTGTCTGTACTGTCCATGTCGCCGCGATCGGCAAAACCTTTACTGAATCCGGCCTGCATCAGCAGCGTATCGGCCAGCGTTGGTGTCAGGGTGCTGCTCAGATTGATGTACTCACTGCGCGCGCCGTCCTGAAACTGATCGCTGCCATCGTTCTGGTCATGGCCTGCGGTAACCCGGAGCTGGGCGCTACCCAGTGGCATACTGAATCGGCCTTCCACCCGGCGGGTGTCCCGGGAGCCGCCCAGCACCTTGAGCGAGGTACCGGTTTCGCTGTAGGGCGAGCGGGTGACGATATTGATGGCGCCCAGAAAGGCATTGGAGCCGTAGGTGGGAACATTGGAGCCGCGTACGACTTCGATACGCTCGATGTCATCAAGGCTCAGGCCCAGGGAGTTCCAGTCGACAGTGGACAGCAGCGGCAGATAGATGGAGCGTCCGTCCACCAGTACTTCAAGGCGGCGGGGAAAGTCATCACTGACGCCATGGTAGGTCGCGCCAAACTTGTTGCTGTTGACATGGAATGCCTGAAAACCCGGTACCAGGCGCAGGAGATCCGGAATGTTAACTGCGCCGGAGGCGCGAATCATGTCCCGGTCAATCAGACTGATGGAGGCAGGCGCCTCGGTCAGTTTCTGAGTGATGCGCGTGGCTGAAACCACCTCGGGAATAGCCGCGTAGAAATCGGCCTCGCTGAACATCGTCGGATCCTGCGCATCGGAATAGGCGAATGGCGGGACCAGAGTCAGCAACATCAGGGCGGCTACATCCTGCTGCAGGCGTGATTTAATGGGCTTCATGGCTGTTATTCATCATGGTCCGTGATGTTGTTGTCAGCATCGCCGCTCAGATCCTTGTGCCGACGTAGATCAGTATGACAACCAGCAGCAGCGCTTCGATAATGAAACCGTTGGTTGCCAGTATCCAGTCGAGCATGCGCTGAGTCCGAAATCCGTGACGTAAATTAGAATCGTTAACGTACCATAAAGGCCGCATCCAGCACTACGCGTGCTGCGTCTGCGAGAAGAATATGCCGGGGTGTGGATGGGCAGCGGGAAATCGGCTGCTGCGCCTGCTGTGTGCGTCAGGCTGCCTTGCCCAGGTTTTCAAGATCCCTGTGAGCTGTGCTTAGGCAGCCAGTAAAAACGGCACGGCCGATTTCCTCTTTCATAATGATCAGAGCCGCCGGTATTGAGTTGCTTCCGCTGCCTGTCGCGTGCACCGGTGGCCGGCGGCTACTGAACGGTGGTGCCGAATTACAGGTTGGCACATTCCGGCACCGGCGTGAGTACGCTGCCGTCCTGCAGAAACTGAATCAGATTATCCACCGTCAGTGCTGCCATGGCGGCACGGGTTTCGTGGGTGGCACTGCCCACGTGGGGCAGCAGGATCACATTGGGCATGTCAAACAGGGCCTGCGGTACCCGGGGCTCGGCCTCAAACACATCCAGACCTGCATATCCCAGACGTTTTTCCTGCAGTGCGCTGACCAGCTCTGTTTCATCCACCACGGTGCCGCGGGAGACGTTGATCAGCATGCCCTCGGGACCCAGGGCATCAAGCACTTCACGGTTGATCAGCTTGCGGGTAGCCGGGCCTCCCGGGGTAATACAGATCAGCACATCGGCGGCGCGGGCCATGTCGGCCAGGTTG
Source organism: Marinobacterium sp. (assembly GCA_041586815.1). Taxonomy (GTDB): domain Bacteria; phylum Pseudomonadota; class Gammaproteobacteria; order Pseudomonadales; family Balneatricaceae; genus Marinobacterium_A. Next base: position 9,363 of record JBFGZM010000021.1, read on the forward strand.
TCAAAGTAGGGGTAGGGGACATCCCTGGGACTGCGGCTGTGGTAAATAATGCGGGCGTTCAGAACCTGCAGTCGTTCTGCAATCTCCTGGCCGATACGGCCCATGCCTACTATGCCGACGGTACGGTTGTCAGGGCTGTGGGACAGCGGCGCGGCGCCGTCACTCAGCCAGCGGCCGGCGCGGACGTAACTGTCATTGCCCAGCAGGTTTCTATAGCCCGCCAGCATCAGCATTAGTGCCGTATTGGCCACTTCGGCATTCAGTACGTTGGGGGTGTGACTCACCAGAATGCCACGTGCTGCGCAGGCGGCGGTATCGATGCCGTCATAACCGACGCCGTGGCAGGAGATCACTTTCAGATTGGGGCAGGCGGCCATGATTTGCGGCTTCACGCCGCTGTGGCCGTTGGTGGCAATGGCACTTATCCTGGCACCGTACTCGGTTAGAAATCCGCTTAAATCACTGATTTCAGAGAGTTTGTGGAGCTTAAAGTACTCACTCAGGCGCTGTTGCATCTGTTCGGTCGCGGCGCCAATCAGTAGCAGATGTTGCATGGCTTCAGTGTCCTTTCGGTGGGGCGTTTTGTGTTATCTGGAGTCAGGAGCCCAAGTCACCTGAGATGCAGCCTCAGTCTGTGCTCATCGATTAGAAAACGCTGGAGTATAGCCTGAACAAGGGGGGTGACAACTTGTTATTAGTTGTAATTTTTCGCTCCGAATCGCTTTTTCGTGCGGCTGTCCGGGGTCGAATTCGCAGACATTGTGTGCCCTGTAGCGGTTTAAAGTCCAGAGTGTCCGGGGAAAATCGGGCTTCATTATCGTGCTTTATTTCCGCAATCGTCACTTCGTGGTTACCATAATTTATTGATCTATATGATTTTTAACTATTTCTCAAGCGAGGCCAGGGAGTTCGACAAGTTGTTAAACCTACATAAATATTACAAAAAATTACACATATTGCTTGACGCGTTACGTATATTAACGTTTTCTATGGGGGCGCTGCCGTGCGATGGCCGGCTGATGCGATCCAAAAATAGTGGTGCATACAACAATAAGAGGAACATCATGTCTATTATCAATCACGCAAAAAACCTGCTCCAGGCCGCCGTTGTCTCGGCTGTTGTGCTGGCCCCGGCGGTTCAGGCCGAAGCGATCACGCTGCGCGGTGCGAGCATGTTCGATCACGAGCATGCCTTTACCAAAACCATGGTTCGTTTTGGTGAGCTGGTGGATCAGTATTACGATGGCGAGCTGGTGATGGATCTGCGCCTCAACGGTGAGCTGGGTGTCGAGTCCGACTACGTGACCTTTCTGAACCAGGGGGTGGCAATCGACTACTCCATCATGGCACCGTCCAATATGGCGACTTTTGCGCCGGCGATTCCCCTGATGGACATGCCGTTCCTGTTCAGGGATCTGGAGCACTGGAATGCAGTCCTCTCCAGCGATGTGCTGGCGCCGCTGGAGGACGAACTCAAGGAGAAGGCCGATCTTGTGGTGGTGGGTTATACCGGGGGCGGCACCCGCAACCTGATTTCCAGCAAGGCCATCGGCAATATTGATGAGCTTGCCGGCCACAAGATGCGTGTAATGGGCGCACCGATCCAGGCCCAGATCTTTGCGGCCATCAAGGCGGCACCGTCCGCTATTGCCTATAACGAGGTGTACAACGCCATTCAGACCGGTGTCGTCTCGGGCCTCGAAAACGAAGCGGCCAGTCTGCAAAACCTCAAGTTCTACGAAGTGGCACCCCACGTCACCCTGACACGTCACTCTATCACCGTGCGTCCGATCGTTTTCAGTGGCAAATCCATGCGCAAGCTTCCTGCTGAACTGCAGGCCGCAATTATGCGTGCAGGCAAGGAGGCCGGCGCCTTTGGTCGCGAGCTGGAAGCGCGCGAAGACAGTGCCAAGCTGAAGGAAATGGCCGATGCGGGCCAGATTCAGCTGCAGGAGTTCGCCAACCGCGAGCAGCTGCTTGAACTTGTGACCCCGGTACAGGATGAGTATGCAGCCGAACTGGCTGCCACGGACCTGCTGGCCGCAATCCGCGCCAAGTAATCCCCGTCGGGCCCGGCGGCCGCCCCTGGCCGCCGCCGGAGCCCGGTCTCATCCGGGCCGCTTGTGCGGCCAACTGTCGTGCAGGACTTCACCATGATGGGTCACGTGCTGGATAACCTCTGTCGGGTGTTGCGGGTATTGATGGGGGCCTTGGTGGGCGCTCTGGCGATTCCCGTGGGTATGCAGGTCATTTCCCGTTACACCGACATCCTCCCGGTCTACCTCTGGACCGAAGAGCTTTCAACTTTCATTTTCGTATGGATCGTCATGATCGGCTCCGCCATTGCGGTCTGGGATGGCACCCACTTTGACGTGCGGGTACTGCCCGATGCGATTCGGCCGGGCTGGCGCTTGCTGCAAAAGGGCATCGTGCTGGGTTTTGTACTGATCTTCGCGGTGCTCTTTGCCTGGTACGGTATCGACTACGCCAAGTTTGGCTCCATTCAGCATTCGGTGATGATGCGTGCCAATTTGCTGATCACCTATATATCCGTGCCGATCGCCGGTGCGCTCTGGGCGCTGTTCGCGGGTTATCGCTTTTATGAGGCGGTTGTTGAATACCGTCACTCCTCCGAGGTTACGTCATGATTGTCTCGACCGCACTGGCCTGTGCGCTCCTTGTGGGCGGATTCATTCTGCTGGTGGCCATCCGCGTGCCCGTTGCCTTTGCACTGGGTATCGCCACCATTCCTGTCGTGATGCTTGATATGCGCCTGACGCCCTTCATCATCATGGATCGGATGTTCCAGTCCTATAACTCCTTCATTCTGCTGGCGGTACCGTTTTTCCTGCTGGCGGCGAACCTGATGAATTCCGGCAAGATCACCGACCGCCTGATCGAACTGGCCCGGGTACTGACCGGCTGGATGCCGGGCGGGCTGGGGCACGTCAACGTGGCGGTGTCCATGCTGTTTGCCGGTATATCGGGGTCTTCCACCGCCGATGCCGCTGGCTGTGGCAAGATTCTGATTCCGGCCATGGCGAAGGAGGGCTACGACAAGCGCTTCGCGATAGCGATCACCGCCTGCTCATCCGTGATGGGGGTGATTATTCCGCCCAGCATCCTGATGGTGGTCTGGGGCGGCGTGATGTCGGTGTCTGTCGGTGCGCTCTTTCTCGCCGGCGCGATTCCGGGCTTCATGATTGCGGCTGCGCTGATGGCCACCGTCTATGGTTATGCCAAGGTGTATGGCTATCCCACGGCCGGGCGCCCGACGCTGCCTGAATTTCTGACCGCCTTCAAAGGGGCCGGCCTGGCGATGCTGACGCCAATACTGGTGATCGGCGGCATCGTTGGCGGCATTGTCACGCCGACCGAAAGCGCGATTATCGCCGCGGCCTATGCGCTGATTCTTGGCATGTTTGTCTATCGTACGGTCAGCGTGCGGGATCTGGGGGGGATTCTCTACGATACCGGGCGTTTTGCCTCCATATCGCTGTTTGCCATCGGCACGGCCTCGGCCTTTGGCTGGATGCTGGCCTTCTATAACGTGCCCAGGCTGATCGTTGCCACCATGACCAGTCTTCAGTTTGGTACCTTTGGCACCTCCCTGGTGATCGGAGCGCTGTTTCTGTTTTTCGGGCTCTTCATTGATGCGATTCCAACCATCATCATCCTGGGAACAGTGCTGCTGCCCGTGGCTCTGGAGGCGGGTATTCATCCCGTCGTTTTTGCCATTATCGGCATAGTCTCCCTGGCCTTTGGGCTGGTGACGCCACCCTACGGGCTCTGCCTGCTGATATCGTCGTCCATTGGTGGCCTGAACGTGGTGCAGGTACTGCGGGATGTGGTGATCATTCTGGTGCCGATGTTGCTGATCCTGCTGCTGATTATCTGCTTCCCCGAGCTTGCGCTCTGGTTGCCGAAAATGCTGCTGCCGGACACCTTCAAATAGCTAGGGGTACCGCCGCGTGGCCTGCAGAGCCGCCACGCAGCGGCGCCAGTCATGCCCAAATCCATGGTGTTGCGATTTTGCGCCCGGCGAATACTTTCCCGGGCGTTTTTTTATGTGTCCTGCACGTGCATGGGCGGGCCGAGCAGGAATGGGGCCGTGCCGGCTAAAGCGACAGTCTGGGCTGGATAAAATCGAGAAAGGCCGTGATCCGGGCTGACAGCGCGGTGTTGCGATAGTACACGGCCTGCACCTGCTCGCGTGCATGGGGAGACTGCATCTGATCGTCCAGCAACGGGATCAGCCGACCCGCCGCGAGGTCATCTGCGATCACGAAACGGGACAGGCAGGCGATACCCTGGCCCGCCAGGCAAAGCTGGCGAATGACTTCACCGCTGCTGGCCGAGAGCGCGGGTGAAATGCGCACTCCAGGCCCGACCGGCCACAGGTTGAGGCTGGCGGGGGTCGTGAAACCAATACAGTGATGACGGGCGAGTTCCGCCGGCTCTTGCGGTGGTGGCTGCACCGCCAGGTAGGCCGGGCTGGCAACCAGGTGCAGCCGGGAGCGACCGAGAAAGCGTGCATGCAGGCTGGAGTCCTGCAGTTCGCCGATCCGGATGGCGACATCCGTGCGCTTTTCCAGCAGATCGATAATGCCGTCACTGGAGCTGAGGTTCAGGCGGATCTGCGGATAGCGTTCGTGGAAGGCGGCGATATGGGGTACCAGCTGATGCAGCACGAAAGGGCTGGCGGCATCAATATGCAGGGTGCCAGCCGGTGCCTGGTGGCACAGACGCAACTGCTCCTCAGCGCCCTCCAGCTGGGCTAGCCCCTCACGCACCTGGACGATAAAAAGGCGGCCTTCCTCAGTCAGTTCGATACGCCGGGTGGTGCGGTTCAGCAGGGTTGTCGCCAGCTGTTGCTCCAGCCGTGTGACTGCGCGGGATGCCCGCGCCACCTGAATGCCGAGCAGTTCGGCGGCGGCAGAGAAGCCGCCGCTGTCGACCACGGCCAGAAGTATTTCCAGATCGTCGGAACGGCTAATCATTGTCGTTTCTGCAAATATGTTTTGGTGTTAATGCTATTTATCGAAAAAATACTGCGTCGCACACTAGCTCCCGTCAAGTATTCATTCTGGAGACGGCCCATGCCTCTTGCCTTGCTGGCGCTGACACTCAGCGCCTTTGCCATCGGTACCACCGAGTTCGTGATTGTCGGGCTGGTGCCCACTATAGCTCAGGACCTGGGTGTTTCATTGCCTTCGGCTGGCCTGTTGGTCAGCCTGTACGCCCTGGGTGTGGCCATCGGGGCGCCGGTGCTTACTGCCCTGACGGGAACGCTGAATCGCAAGACTGTACTGCTAAGCGTCATGGCACTGTTTGCGTTCGGCAACCTGCTGGCCTGGATGGCGCCCGGATACGTGTCGTTGACGGGCGCCCGCATCCTCACCGGGCTGGCCCACGGCGTATTCTTTTCCATTGGGTCCACCATCGCTACGGAGCTGGTGAGCAAGGACAAGGCAGCCAGCGCCATTGCCATCATGTTCACCGGCCTGACGGTGGCCCTGGTGACCGGTGTGCCCCTGGGGACCTGGATCGGGCAGCACTTTGGCTGGCGAGCCACCTTTCTGGTGGTGGCGGTACTCGGTGCTATTGCGCTTGTCGGTAGCGCCTGGCTGGTCCCGGGTAACCTCAGGCAGCCTACGCCGGCCAAACTGTCTCAGCAGCTGGCCGTGCTGACGCAACCGCGGCTGTTGCTGGTCTATGCCATGACAGCGGTGGGTTATGGCGGCACCTTTGTGGCGTTCACCTATTTGGCGCCCATTCTGCAGCAGGTCTCCGGGTTTGAGCCCGGAGCCATCGGCCTGATCATGCTGGTGTATGGCGTGTCCGTGGCGGTGGGCAATATCTGGGGCGGCCGGCTGGCCGATCGCCTGGGGCCGGTCCCGGCACTGAATATAATCTTTGCTGCCCTGGCGCTGGTGCTGTTGATGTTCACCTTTACCGCTGGTAATCCGGTAACGGCGGTCCTGACGGTATTGATCTGGGGCGGCTTTGCCTTTGGCAATGTGCCGGGCCTGCAGGTGTATGTGGTGCAGCTGGCGGAAAAGTATACGCCGCAGGCGGTGGATGTTGCGTCGGGGCTGAATATCGCGGCCTTTAACGTCGGCATAGCACTGGGTTCCCTGATTGGCGGCCTGATTATCGAAGACATGGCCCTGATGGATACGGCCTGGGTCGGCGCCCTGATCGTACTGCTGGCATTGCTGCTGACGCGCTGGTCGGGGCTGCTTGACCGGAGAGCGGCATTCTCGGGTGTCTGATGCATGCGGTGGCGCATCATTGCAATGCGGTACGCGCCCTTTCGGTGCGCATGAGGCCCGGGCCGCACTGCCATGCTGCATTGCACAATTTCCTGTAGGACATCTCCGCAGGCGTTTATTGAGCACGGCTATACTGCGAGGCCACTGTTTTCGCGGCCCGGGCCTGAGTTAGACAGAGTCAGGCACGACTTTTGCTTTGCCTTAGGTGGTTTTAGGGAATTGTTATTGGGCCGGCCCGGGCCCTTACAAACTGCGTAGTTCTGGACAATGGCGTCCTTGCTGATCGGCTTTTGCGGTTCGGGTAAGGGCGCTTTTTTGCGTCTGGGCAAAACAGGGTTGTCCGGCAGTTGTAAGTGAAGTGATGGGGCGGTATCGAGTAAACAGTGATGTAACTACCGTTGATAGAGGCAATAACTATGGCTTATCTGGTTCCGTCTGAGTTTGTCACAAAAATGGTTGATGCTGGTGAATCCAAGATTCACATGTCGACCCGAGATACGCTGATCCGGGCCTATATGGCCGGTGCAATCCTGGCGTTGGCGGCGGTATTCGCCATCACCATCGCGGTGGAAACCGGGGTTTTTTTGATTGGTGCCATCCTGTTTCCGGTGGGCTTTTGCATGCTTTACCTGATGGGGTTTGACCTGCTCACAGGGGTTTTCGTGCTGACGCCGCTGGCCTGGCTGGACCGGCGCCCGGGTGTGACCGTGCAGGGCATTCTGAGAAACTGGGGCCTGGTGTTTGTCGGCAACTTTGCCGGCGCACTGACTGTTGCAGTCATGATGGCGTTTGTATTTACCTATGGCTTTAATACGGATCCGGGCGCTGTGGGGGCCAAGATTGCGAGTGTCGGTGAAGCCCGCACCCTGGGGTATGCCGAATACGGTATTGCCGGCTGGTTCACCATTTTTTTCCGCGGCATGCTGTGCAACTGGATGGTATCCATGGGGGTTGTCGGCGCCATGATTTCCACTTCGGTGAGCGGCAAGGTTATCGCCATGTGGATGCCGATCATGCTGTTCTTCTTCATGGCCTTCGAGCACTCGGTGGTCAACATGTTCCTGTTCCCGTCCGGCATCATCATGGGCGGTGATTTCTCCATCATGGATTACCTGATCTGGAATGAAATCCCCACGGTGCTGGGTAACCTGGTCGGCGGTCTGGCCTTCACGGGTCTCACGCTCTACACCACCCACGTGCGTACCGCCAAAAAACGTTCGGTACAGCCTGTCTCCGTTTAATCCCTGCCAAGCCCTGGCCACGTCCGTGGCCGGGGTGCTGGATCATGTCCATGAGTCGTCGCCTTAAAGTATCCGTGGGACAGCATTCCGATAAGGGCCGCAAGGCCAGTAATCAGGATTTTCACGGTTGTTATCTGCCTGCCGAGCCTCTGCTGAGTCTCAAGGGTGTGGCCTTTGCCATGGCAGACGGTATCAGCAGCAGTGAACTGAGTCATATCGCCAGTCAAACGGCGGTGACGAATTTTCTCGATGACTACTTCTGCACCTCGGACGCCTGGTCGGTGCAGAGCTCTGTGCAACGTGTTGTTACGGCCTGCAATGCCTGGCTGTACAGCCAAACCATGAACAGCCCCTACCGCTACGACAAGGACAGGGGCTATGTCTGTACCCTCAGCGCCCTGGTGTTCAAGTCGAACCAGGCGCATATCTTCAATGCCGGTGATACCCGCATATACCGGGTGCAGGGCAAGGGCCTGGAGCAGCTGACCCATGATCACCGGCTCTGGGTTTCACAGCAGCAGAGTCATCTGAGCCGGGCTCTGGGTGTGGAGCCCGGCATCGAGCTGGATTACCAGACCCGTGCGCTCAGCCAGGGAGATATCTACCTGCTGGCAACTGATGGCGTTTACGAGCACGCCGATACGGCCTTTATTCTCGGATGTATTGGTGCCAGCGGCAGCCTGGACGCTGCCGCCAGGCAGATCGTCGAGCATGCCCTGGAGCAGGGCAGCGAGGATAATCTCAGCGTTCAGATCGTGCGGGTCGATGAACTGCCCCAGCCAGGGGCGAGCTCCCTGCATCCCCAAACCGAGCAGCTGGCGTTGCCGCCCATTCTGGCGGCGGGGGCGCGCCTTGATGGCTACCGGATTCAGCGTGAGCTGCATGCCACCAGTCGCAGCCATGTCTATCTGGCTCTGGACGAGGAAACCGATACCCCGGTGGTGCTGAAAACCCCCTCTATCGATCTGGCTGGCGATCCGGTTTATCTGGAGCGCTTTCTGATGGAGGAGTGGACGGCAAGGCGCCTGAACAGCGCCCATGTACTGAAGGCGGCGCCGCAGAGCCGCCCGCGACAGTACCTCTATACGGTGATGGAGTTTGTTGAAGGTCAGACACTGAAACAGTGGCTTCTTGATAACCCCAGGCCCGAACTTGAAACGGTACGGGGTATTGTCGAGCAGGTTGCCCGGGGCCTGCAGGCGCTGCACCGCATGGAAATCCTGCATCAGGACATCAAGCCTGACAACATCATGATCGACAACAGCGGCACGGTGAAGATCATCGACTTTGGCGCCGTACGGGTGGCGGGTATCGTGGAGGCTGATCTGGCGCTGGAGCAGGACGCTATCCTGGGTACCGCGCTCTATACGGCCCCCGAGTATTTCATCGGCGAAGTTGGCACCCGTTGCTCGGATCTGTACTCCCTGGGGGTGCTGACCTATCACCTGCTGTCGGGTGCTTTCCCCTACGGCACCCAGGTGTCCAAATCCCGCACCGCCGCAGCGCAGCGGCGGTTGCAGTATCGCTCTGTTCTGAGTGACGAGCGGGCCATTCCCGCCTGGGTCGATGAAACCCTCAAGCAGGCCGTGCATCCCAGCCCATACAAGCGCTACCAGGAACTGTCCGAGTTCATGGCTGATCTGCGTCAGCCAAACCGGAAATTTCTGAACCGAACCCGTCCACCGCTGCTGGAGCGCAATCCGGTACGCGTCTGGCAGGGCATAGCGGCCCTGCTGGCCGGCGTGATTGTCCTGTTGCTGCAGCGTTAAAACCCAATCCAAACCCACAGAGGAAACAGCCATGATCAGTAACCGTGATGAAGTCACCCAGATGATCCTGAGCGCCAAGGTTGCGCGGGGCATTCAGTGGCGCGATGTTGCCGCCGCCATTGGCCTGTCGAAGGAGTGGACCACGGCGGCCTGCCTGGGGCAGATGACGTTCAACAAGGCCCAGGCCGAGACCGTTGGTGAACTGTTTGGCCTGCCCGACGAGGCCATCGCCTGGCTGCAGGTGACACCCAGCAAAGGCTCGCTGCCAACGGCAGTCCCCACCGATCCTCTGATCTACCGCTGGTACGAACTGGTGAATGTCTATGGCAGCACCATCAAGGAGCTGATCCACGAGGAGTTTGGTGATGGCATCATGAGCGCAATCGATTTTTCCATGGACCTGCAGCGCCAGCCGGATCCCAATGGCGACCGGGTACAGGTGGTACTCTCCGGCAAGTTCCTGCCCTACAAGTCCTACTAGCGGACGGCGCCGCAGGCGTCACCCGCAGGGCAGATGGTGGTAGGATGGGCGCCCTTTGGTTGTTATGGCAGAGTGGCTTCCTGTGATGGAATTACTGGACTGGCTGAGGCCCGCTGCGCTGGCGCAGGGGGAGTTTCTTTTTCTGATCGCGATCAGTGCTTTCACCTCGGCCATGACAGCCATGATGGGAGTGGGCGGCGGCGCGGTAATGATCGCGGTGATGGCCAATATCATGCCGCCCATCGCCGTGATTCCGGTGCACGGCACCGTTCAGCTGGGCTCGAACCTCGGTCGAC
>JBFGZM010000022.1:0-19202 GCA_041586815.1 Marinobacterium sp.
CGCATCCGCATGCTGCTTCGCAACCTTTTTCTGCAGCGCGGCATAGTCCGTCACCACATGCTCGTCGAATATGGCCGAGAGTGGCAGGGCGTGAAAGCTATGCACCACGTGCAGGCGGCCGTCAGCCAGGCGTGCCAGCAGACTGGCCTGGTCCAGAATCGCCCGATCAAGCTCGGCCGGCACGTCGCATTCGTGAAAGGGGTCAACACAGGCGGCAACCGCCGGCACCTGGCTCCATTGATGCGCCTTGACCAGCAACATCGGTACGGCACACTCGCGCAAGAGCTGCCAGTCCTGATGCGCCATCCAGTAATGCCCGAGACGGCTGTGAACTCCGATCTGGTGAATCAGCAAATCCGGCCCGTAACGCTGTACCTTGCGCAGGACGCCCTCGCAATGGTGACGGTCCCAGGCCACATCCACATCCACGACCAATCCCTGGCTTTGCAAACTGGACGCAATAGCAAGCAACCGGCCCTCCACCTGACGCAGATATCCATGCTGAGCGTGCTGCCCCGCCTCCTGATCGAACAGATAGCCATTGCGCACCGACAGATTGAAACAACAGCAAAACAGCTCAATCGCTGCCCCCGAGCGCTCCGCCAGCCATGCTGCCTTGGCAATTGCCTGGGCACTGTCGTGGTGTTCCTCGACATTCACCAGAATCTTGCTCACGCTTTTCATGTTACCTCCTTCACCGGCGAAATGACTGTCCGAAGCGGCTTCCCTGCCGAGCACAGCCTTGGGCGACCAGGTACCGGCTTGAACCCGCCAAAGAGCAGACCCAGAGCCATTTGCCTCGTCACACCCGCTGGCATGCATGCCTGCCCGACAAAACGGCATCCGGCCTCCCAGAGACCGGCAGAGTCTGCTAGGATCAGATCACACTATAGGAAGGATAGTGCGTTTGTGACGATACAAGTTCTTCGCCTGCTTATCGCACCCTTTGCCCTGATGCTCGTGGCCACGCTGTTACTGTTCAGTAACCTCAGCCGCCTGTCCCCCGAACTGCAGCTGCTCATTACCGCCCTGCCCTGTCTGCTGGGTGCAGCCAACCTGTTGCTGGGTTTCCTGTTCAATCAGAGCCGGCTTCTGCTCGCCGCATTCAATCTGCTGGGGGCCTATGCACTGATCCAGCTGTGCCTGCAAACCCCGCTGGAGCGGCCGGACAATTTCGTGCTGTTCAGTCTTCTGTCCCTCCTGCTGCCCATCAATCAATTGCTGATCTGCCTTGCCCCCGAGCGAGGTTCACTGAGCCGAACCGCCTGGCTGCACCTGCTGCTGCCACTGGGCGCCTACCTGATACTCTGGCTGCTATGGTACAAGCAGATGCTCGGCCACTGGCTGGGCCACCTGCCCATGCCACTGCTTGAGCTTCTCAGAGAGGGTCACTATCTGAGCGTAGGCGCCGCCTGGCTTTTCAGTGTCACCTTTGTCCTCAGTGGCGTTGTCTTTTCGCTGCGTCGCACCCGTGCCGATGCAGCCCTCTTTGTCTCCCTGCTGATTATGCCGGCACTGTTTTACTGGTTTGACCTGACACACATTTCACCCCAGCTGTTTACCTGCATTCAGCTGCTCCTGTGCCAGGCGCTGATTTCCCATTCCCATCAACTGGCCTTTATTGATGAACTGACCGGGCTGCCGGCGCGGCGCGCACTGCAGGAACAACTCGGCAGCCTGGGGCAGCGCTACACCCTGGCCATGATGGATATAGACCACTTCAAGCAATTCAATGATCGCCACGGGCACGACGCCGGCGATCAGGTTCTGCGCATGGTGGCATCCCAGCTCAAGGAAGTAGGGGGCGGCGGGCGAGTATTCCGCTACGGCGGAGAAGAATTCACCGTGCTGTTCCGGGGCAAGACCGAAGCCGAAGCTCTGCCGCACCTGGAAAAGCTGCGCGAGTCCATTGCCCAGTACCCGCTGCATCTGCGCCAGCCGAGCCGCACCGGGAATGCCAGGGCGGGCCGCCTGCAGCGCCAGCCTGGCAAGAATGCCCGCAGACCAGACAAGCCACTGCGGGTCACCATCAGCATTGGCCTGTGCGAACGCGGCCCCACCCACCTGCACAGCGATGACGTCATGGAGCTGGCCGACAAGGCGCTCTATGCCGCCAAAGGCGCTGGACGCAACCGCACCCTGGCGAACTCTCAGCTGCGCCGGCGGCCCAGGCGTAGCAGCCAGGCCGATTTTGCATGAATACTTTTCACTAAACGGCTAGCAGCTCCCGCCGCTACAGTGCACACCCGCCACAGCCAGTAACCTGCCCTCATGGACATCAAACCCGACACTTTCGGACAACAGGTATCCGCCCTCGCCCGCGCCGAAGACCGCACCGCCGGCGGTCTGGGCACAGAAGTATCCAGGGCTGCGCGCAGCGACAAGCAGCTCTTGCCGGCAGGGCACAATCGCAACGAGGCAATTCTTTCGGCCTCGCTCAAGGTCAGTATCGCAGCAGGCAACCAGCCCATGGAAACGCTCTATCGCAGCGTCATCGTGGAACTCGAAACCGCTCTGGCAACGGACCTGGGCGACGGGGCGATACAGTCGGCCTATGCCGAGCAGCTGGACGTCAGCGCCCCGGCGACGGCGTCGCGCATTCTTAGTGGCTCCACCGCCTTTTTTGAGTCATTCAGAGCCCGGCACCCGGACCTGAGCGAAGCAGACGCCCGGCTCAGCTTCACCGACCTGGTTCGCAGTGGCATCAACGAGGGATTTGAGCAGGCACGGGGCATCCTGGACGGTCTGGGCGTACTGGAGGGAGAAATCGCCAGCGCTCTGGAGAGGACCTACAGTCTGGTGATGCAGGGGCTGGAGGCATTCCGCACACCATCACTGGCAGTGACCGAATAACAGTACGGCGGCACGTAAAAATTCGGGGATAGCGCAATCAACGCCAGCGGCGGAGTCTGCGCCGTGGCTCCAAAAGCCCCAAAAGGCGCCACCCCACAATGACATGCAAGCCAATGCTGCCCGGCGGGCAGCACGGCTGATGCGAACTCTCAGCAACGGACACCGGCTGCTGATTCTGAGCTACCTTCAAGGCCGTGACCTCTCGGTCAGCGAGCTCAACCCATGCCTGGACTTGAGTCAGTCGGTACTGTCGCAGCATCTGGCCATAGTGCGCAATGATGGCCTGGTATAGACGTGGCGCGAATCCAGGGCTATCGACTACTCCCTGCACTACGGCCAGTGCCCGGCGGTTAATTCAAACCCTGCACAAACTATACTGCGCCGCGGATTAGCCCCCGTTTCGGGCATGCCCCCGCGGCGACTCAGGCGCCTGTGTCCCAGCGAAAGCGGGATAACGCAATGCGCCCGCGCAGAAAACAGATACCTTCGTCTTCGAGCCTGCGGCGCTGCAGCCGCGCACCCTCGCTGTCCGCCGGCAGCGATAGCTCGCCCCTGGCATTCACCACCCGATGCCAGGGCAGGCGACTGCCTTGCGGCAAGCGGCTGAGAATACGACCGACCAGACGCGCCCGGCGCGGCAGGCCGGCCAGTTCCGCTACCTGCCCGTAACTGCATACCCGCCCGCGGGGGATACGCGCGACCACCTGCCAGACCCGCTCGGCATCGGTCAGCGGCTCAACCGTCGACACAGCCGAAGGCACGTTCAAGACTGCAGCCGGTACATTTGCCATTCCTCGGTTGCCTCGTTCAGCATCATAACCATCTCAACCACGTCCTCTTCGGCATTGAAGCGGGTTTTAAAACCCAGCTTGCGCGCCAGCGTCTGCATGCCCCGGTTGGCGGGCAATGTCGACCCATACAGCTGCAGAGTGCCACGACCGCGACAGTAGTCGATCAGCTTTTGCATCAGCACCGCCCCGACCCCCTCCCCCTGCAGATCATCCCGAATAACGATGGAAAATTCACTGCGCACATTGTCCGCATCCGTGACCGCGCGTACCACCGCCAGCGTCTCGTTGCCCGGCCCGTTTTCCCTTGGCGCCGACACGACAAACGCCATTTCGCGGTCGTAATCGATCTGGGTCCAGTTGGCCAGCTCCTGGTGCGTCGGCACCCCCCGGCTATAGAAGTAGCGCATGCGGATCGACTCGGGGCTGAGGTGGTTGTAAAACTCCAGATGATCCGGTTCATCTTCGCCCCGAATGGCACGCACCACCGCCGGGCGCCCGGAGCGGCGCAGGCGAATCGTCTCGGTCAGGTGTTCAGGGTAGGGAGAAATGGCCAGGCACACGGGTTCTGCCACCGATATCGCCACATCCACGGCCAGCAGGCCGCGCTTGTTCAGCAGTAGCGGATTGATTTCGAGTCCGGCGATCTCGGGCAGGTCCACCACCATTTCCGACAGCTTGATCAGCAGATCGCACAGCTGTTCCACATCACGCTCAACCTGATAGCTGTTTTCACAGATGATGTCGTAGACCCGCGAGCGCTGCACCAGGGTGCGCGCCAGGGCCAGATTCAGCGGTGGCAGCATCAGTTGCCGGTCTGCCAACACATCCACCGTGTAGCCCCCGGCCCCGAACACGAGCAGGGGACCAAAAATTGGATCGCGGGTGATGCCCACATTGATCTGCAGCGACTGAAAACCACGTTTCATCTGCTGTACGCAGAACCCCAGGATCTGATCATCGCAAAAGCGCTCGCGGACCCGGTATTCGAGTCGCGTCACGGCATGCCTGACCTCGCCGATGGAATACAGATCCAGCGCCAGATCCCGCCAGCGCTGTCGCACCTTGTCGTCATAGCTGAAGGGGTAGACATTTTCACTGTGCAGCGCCCTTACGGCAACCGATCCGCCGAGCTGCTTGGCCGCCTCGACCACGCCCTCAACCGTTTCGGCATAATACGAGTGAGCCACCGGCACTCCGTACAGGTCCAGCAGTTCACAGGCCTCGGCGTGGTGCAGGTAATCGCGGCCTTCGTCCCGCGCCCTGGCCACCAGCGCCCGCGCCTGCTTGTGGTTCTGGGTGTTTTGCTGCAAAAACGGCGCCGGTGTCTGACGCATGACTTCCTGGTTACGGCGGTAGCGCACCATCTGCAAAAATGCATCGACGGCCTCCTCCGGTGTCAGGAAGGTTGCAATTCCCGCGCTGTTGAAATGGTTGCGAGCCGCGATGGCCGTGGCCCGACCCATCCAGCAACTGAGTACATTGCGCGCCGTGACCCTTGCAACGGCAATCACCGCCCTGGCAGTTTCAACTCCCGGCGCCATATGGGTTGGGGCATGTATCACCAGCACCGTATCCACGCCGGGGTCCGCGGCCAGTATCTGTAGCGCACGGGCAAAACGCTCAGGCGTGGCATCGGCACTCAGATCCACCGGGTTGGCCTGATTCCAGCCATCGGGCACCCATTCGGCCAGCGCAGCACGGCTGGCCTCGGACAACTGTGCCAACTGCCCGCGGCCGCGCAAAAGACGATCGGTCGCCAGGGCATTGGGGCCCATGCCGTTGCTCAGGATGGCCAGGCGTTCGCCGCGCATCGGTTTCATGCGCGAAAGGGTTTCCAGCGCCTGAAACAGCTGATCCGACGTCTCTACCCGCAAGACACCGGCACGGCGAAGGGCCGCGTCGTACACCAGGTCCTCGTCACAGATACCGGGCGCCAGCAGGGTACAGTGCTCGGCATCCTGTACCACGTCGGATTTGAGCACCAGTACCAGCTTGTTTCGAGACGCTGCCCGCAACGCGGACAAAAAATCCCGTGCCGTTCCGGTCATGCGGTCCATCTGCAGCAAAATGGCCCGGGTATGGGGGTCCTTGGCCAGGTAGTCAATTACCGCCGGTATATCGACATCCACACTTTCGCCCAGGGTCAGGAAATGGGAGAAGCCGATTTCCTGACCATTGGCCCAGTCGATCATCGCGGTACCAATCAGGCCCGACTGACCGACATAGGCCACCTTGCCGTGGCGGATGTTCACCGGTGCATAACTGGCATTCATGCGAGAGCCCGGTACCAGCAAGCCCATGCAATCGGGCCCCAGAATGCGAATACCGTAAGGGTGGGCCGCATCCAGTACCTCCTGGTGCAGTGTGCGCTCGGTCTTGCTGTCCCGAATCGACAGGCCGCCGGTCAGAATCAGCGCCGCTTTCACCATGTGGGCACCGAGCTTGCGGATAATATCGGCGACGGTGTGAGGCGGCGAGCAGATAATTGCCAGATCCGGCATCTGCGGTAGTTCACTGACACTCTTGACACAGGGCACACCACGCACCCTGTCATACCCCTGGGCGTTGACGACGATCAGCTCACCCGGATAGCCACCGTCGAGCAGGTTTTGCAGCACTGCGCCGCCCATGCTGTCATCCCGCTCCGATGCACCGAAAACAGCGATAGAGCCGGGTTTGAAAAAACGCTTTAGGTATTTTGTCGACACGCGACGCTTCCTGTTAAAACGGGCCCACTGAGTCTGACCATGCGAATGAGCCTACCATTTTAGCGCGCAAAGCCGGTTACGGGGCCAACCATTGCCATACTGCGATTGTTTCACCGGCCGGCGCCTCAAAGGATCATATGGATGACAGCCTGCCGACGAGGCGAATCTCGCATACAATACAGGCCTCAGGATCACTTCAGCCCAAGGACAGATTCCCAGCATGCGCCTGCCCTACTTTCGCCGGTTTTTGCCTGCCCTGCTGCTCGCCGGCTGCAGCAGCACCCCGCCACCACCCACGGTTACCCCCGCCCCGCAGCCGGCACCGACGCCACGACAGACCGAACTCGCCCCCGACCCGGTACGCCCCCAGATCAACGCCCTTATAGCCGACCCCGGGGAGCTTGCCCGCCGCTTTGTCGACGAGTACCAGCGCCAGGCACTTTACAGTGGCCAGCACGCCGCCACTCTTGCCCGTGCATACAGCTTTCGCGAAAACCGCTGGTCACCTCGCCAGGACCGGCTGATGATGGTGTTCGACAATACCCAGGGCGACACCGGCTTTGTCGCCTGGAGCCTGAGCCGAAATGCCACCGCCACCTCGCTGCGCGTTAACGATTCCAGAATCGGTCAGCGCTTTGCACTGATTCTGCGCCCGGCACGCCTGTGCTTTGCCATCAACGCCGCCCAGGCGCCCAGCTGGAGTGCCGGACGCTGGGTCTATGACCCGATACGCCCGGGCTCTTTCGAGTGCAACGGCCTCACCAACAGTTCGGCATTCACGGCAGGCACACGCTTGCCAGCCCTGCTGGGTGCCTATTTTTCAGAGGGCGATGCTGTACTGATGTTTGACAGTCGCGGACAGCGCGATGCGATCGCAGGCGTACTGGCGCAGTTGTTCCCATACCTCGTATTCAACCCGCGCTAATTACCGCGGACCGATGCAAACGCCATACAGCCAGGACAGGATAACATCCGTTCAGCACCCGGCGACTGGACCGCTGAGCGGTCTGTAACCCCTCCATGCCGGGCGTTACAGACCCGCTAATTTTCCC
Organism: Marinobacterium sp.; assembly: GCA_041586815.1. GTDB lineage: Bacteria > Pseudomonadota > Gammaproteobacteria > Pseudomonadales > Balneatricaceae > Marinobacterium_A. Next base: position 7,405 of record JBFGZM010000022.1, read on the forward strand.
GTTGCAAATCCAGTGCAGCAAGCTCTAATATCTGTTCCATACTAGTTATTAAGTCACCATGGAGCCGCCGCCAGGCTGCTTCTGTACGTACAACGCTGCCCCAAATAAGGATCAGGTGCAGCCATACCCAGGTTTCAGCAAGGCATTGCGCGCACAGATGTCGAGAACAACGTAATGAGTAAAAAACACAACAGCAGCGACATGACAGATGACGATGATGTCGTGGATTGGGACTCCGAGCCAGAGATCAAGGAAGACCCCCCCCCGAAACACAAGACCATCGATCCGGCTGCGCGGCGCCGCATTGAGCAGCTGCTCGAAGAGCGCGCCCTGAAACAGCAGATTAAGGACGAGTTCGAGGACTACTAGTCACTGCCGCTTGTTGGCAAGTGTTCGTCAGCAGGTGCCTGCTCCCGGAACCGGCCCCGTACCGGTTCCACCTGTCTGAATCCTGCCCCGGCACCGCGCGCCCGCAACCGCCTCAACTCGGCTGCAGGCCCTGCCAGCCCTGTCTCTGGGCGTAGCAGAAATAAAATGTACACTCAGGCAAAAATTCACTTTACCCAGCGCCAAAAGCTGCTATATATTCGCGAAATGGACTGCATGACGCCTTGTCAAGCCCCGAAACGGCAGCAATCCGGCAGGCGCAGGCCAGGCGTGCAAAGACATCGGCACCGAGGCGCGTCATTTTTCGACCGACAGGGCTGCGTACCTGTTTGATTTCAACCTGAGATGTGAGAACGAGAGCCGATGGGCACCAAAATTCGTGTCGATCAAGTCCCTGCGGACGATATCGAAGACTGGGACGATGATTTTGAAGACCGGGACACCAGTACCCGTGGCAAAAAAATCAGCTACAACAGCAAAAAACGTCGCCAGATAGAAGAACGCATGGAAGAACGTCTGCTAGCACGTCAAATCAGTAGCGGCTACGACGACACCCTGTACGAATAAGATCACAACCGCTGCCCAGGCAGCGGTTTCTTTTCAAACGGTTATCCCAATGATACCCGAACCTTCCCGGCACCAGGCTGCCCCGACCTGATGCCACCTGGGTACCGCCGCACAGCACCTTGATACTGGCAGTAACTGCCTGGTTTCGGCTATGCTTTGTGGGCACGGGTGTAGTCTGATCGATAAAGCCGAGGCCTTTCTCCAGCGAGTCTTTCCCCTCAGTGGTCGGTGCCCGTGCGCCTTCTGTCGGCTGCATTGCCCGTCCCCCGAAAGCCACCAGACTGCACCCCCACACTGATGTGATTACCGCCCTGCGTGGAATCCGGCTCGCACCCGGGGGCCTGTTTATCGTAAAATCCGCCGGTCTGAACCCCAGCCGGAACTCCCATGGAATTACAGAAAGTCGCCATCCGATCACTGGCTCGCGCCGCAGGCGAGCTGACAGTCCTTGATCCTCAAGCGCCCCTGGTACAGCAGTTGTTTGAAGCCGTCAGTGGCAGCTTTGGCCGCCGTTCGGCGCTGACCCACGGCGCCTTTGCCGAGGATGCGCTGTACGAGCACCCTTTTGCCGCCGCGTTGCTGCCCCTCGCCGGTGACGGCCCGAGCGATGCCGATCTCGAATCCCTGGCTGATGTCACTCTGGCTGCACTCCTTGCCAGCGCACAGCCTGACCAGGCGGCCGATGCCTGTGACAGCCAGGTCATATTTTTGCTCTACCAAAGCGACCGCTATCACTACCTGCTGCTGGCCCTGCTGGAACATGAAACCCGACTGAGTCTGGATGCCAACCTGCAGCCAGTCCAGACCCAGGTGCTGGCGGCCGAGCGCCTGGTACAGGCACTGCGCATAAACCTGACACGCCTGGGCCGCAGCCAGGACAGCTACCTGAGTTTCGTACCGGGCAAGCGCAATGGCAGTGTCGGGCAGGACTTCCCCGGCGCACTGGGCTGTAGCCAGGCCATCCCCGCTAGCCAGAGTACCCGCGAGCTGATCCGCGCAACCCGTGATTTCTGCAATCAGAATGCACTGCACGAGCGCAAGGATGAAGTGGTAGAAGACGTTGTCAGCTACCTGGAGCAGCAACGGGGCGAGCAGCGCCATGCGTCACTGAGTGAAGTGGAGAGACTCTTCGATGCCTATATCCCGCCCAGCGAGGATCCGGCCCAAGGTTCGAGTTTTGGGGAATTTGCCAATACCGAACCCTACCAGGTCAGTCAGGAGTTCCAGCCTCACCGAGGCACCCTGAAAGCACTGAGCAAGGTCAAGACCAAGTCGGATAACTGGCAGCTGGACTTTGCCCGTCGTTCACTGGGCCCTCAAGGGTCGGATCGTGACATTCTGTTTGACGAACAGGGCCAGACGCTGACTCTGCGTCGATTGCCGACACGGGTGATTCAAACCATCCGCGAGGCACTGGAGCAGGAGTAGCACAGAATCTCGGCCTGTCGGCCGTCAGGCCGACTTCGCACCCAGGGTGTCGGTATTGACACCACAGACACGGTTGCGGCCCTCCCGCTTTGACCAGTAAAGACGTTCATCTGCCCGCTGCAGCAATACCGCAACGGTTTCACCACTGCGTAACTGCGACACACCAAAACTGGCGGTGACGGGCCGACCAATGCCGAAATCGGCATCATTAAGTATCTGGCGCAGGCGCTCGGCCACTTCCTGCGCAAGGACACCGTCCGTTTCGGTCGCGATCAGCAGGAACTCCTCTCCGCCGGTACGCGCCAGGTAATCCACGCCCCGTATGGCCCCTGATATCAGAGCCGCCACCTGCCGCAGCACCGCATCCCCAACCGGATGACCGTGGCTGTCGTTTATGCTCTTGAAGTTGTCGATATCAAACAATACGACGGACAGCGGCCGCCGAAACCGCTGTGCACGGCTGACTTCCTGGGCAAGCAATGCCTGCACCCGACGATGATTGATCAGCCCGGTCAGGCCATCGGTGGAGCTTTCGCGCACCAGAATGGTAAGTTCGCCAAAGCGGCGCACGGCAAATATGACGATATAAATAGGCAGGAAAAGACCCAGTGAAAACAACATGTCATCGAGGTCAATGGCCTCATGGGCACGGCTGAAAGCGTAGAGTTTCTCACTCAGATCCAGACGGCTGACAACATAGAAAATGATCAGCAAAATCAGACAACTGAGCAAAAATTCACGCAGCCAGCGACGCTTGTTCAAATATTTATGATTGTCCACCCGAAAAGAATCCAGTTCGTGTGTGGGAGCAGCGCGGAGCAGTCTATTGTAAGGACTGCCTCCATCCTTAACAATACAAACGTCGCTATTTCAAGACAGGTTATACGGGAGAGGCTCGGCACAGCCCCTGAGGCCGAGCCGGCATGGCGCCCAGCCAAGGCCAGCAGGGTGAACGGGGCAGCCCCTGCTGCCCGAGTGGCTATCGACTATTCAGACGGCTGCTGAGCCTGGCGCGCCCGCATTGCCTTTTTCTCATCCTTGCGCTGTCGAATGGCCTTGGCGGCATCGGCACCCAGGTGCACTTCGCCACGCTGTTCCGCCAGCCTTACCTGCAGCTCCCGCTGGGCATAGCGCTGTCGCTGCTCTTCAGACACGGCATCGGCACAATGCGGGCAGCTGACACCGGCCACGTATTTGTCGCTGGCCATGTCAGCCTCGGTGATTGGCAGGCGACAGGCATGACATTGCTCAAAGCTGCCCCGCTCCAGGTCATGATTGACGGTGACCCGGTTATCGAACACGAAACATTCGCCCTGCCAGAGCGACTCCTCCTGCGGCACTTCCTCCAGGTATTTGAGAATGCCGCCCTCAAGGTGATATACCTCGTCAAACCCCTGCTCCTTCAAATAGGCGGTGGACTTTTCGCAACGGATACCGCCGGTGCAGAACATGGCAACCCTGGGGTGCCGGGCAGGATCGAGATTCTGCTTGACGAATTCAGGAAACTCACGAAAGGTCTTGGTCTGTGGATTGACCGCATGTGCAAAGGTACCGATCTGCACCTCGTAATCATTGCGGGTATCCACCACCACCACATCCGGATCAGCAATCAGGATGTTCCAGTCCCGGGGCTTGACGTAGGTTCCTACCACCTGGCGCGGGTCGATGCCCTCAATCCCCATGGTGACGATTTCCTTCTTCAGCTTCACCTTGGTGCGGTAAAACGGCATCTCGTCACTGAAAGATTCCTTGTGGGAGAGATCCGCGAGCCTCGGGTCGCTGCGCAGCCAGTTCAGCACGGCATCGATACCCTCACGCGAACCGGCGACGGTGCCATTGACCCCCTCAAGAGCCAGCAGCAGCGTACCACGCACACCCTGCGCCTCCATCACGTCATGCAGGGGCTGACGCATGGACTCAAAGTCCTCCAGGGTCGCAAACTTGTACAGCGCACAAACAACAATCTGAGTCATGTTAGTTCCATCATGCGGTCCGGGGCGTAATCCCGGAGCAGGGTTAAACAGGCGCAGCATTATACCAGACTGACGCAAAACCTCGAATCCGCCGTCACCGGACGCACCAGGGGCAAAGACAACCAGCTACCATCGAGCAGCGCCCGGGAAGACTGAACTTTTACTTCGCCTGCGACTCTACTGTGACGGATCAGGCGCGCCTTGTGTTCAGGGCGAATCTGACCCGACCCTCAGCTGGCGCCCCCGGTGCCTGTGGGACGCCAGCTGACTTTACCTCCCCTTCGATTACACCAGGCGGCTAGGCCTGTACCCGGCCAACCTGCTATCCTAGTCGCCATCCTTTGTATCGCCACGGCGCCCTCTTAACCCATCCTGTGAAAGCACCGCAATGAGCAAATTCTGGAGTGACGCGATCAAGCACCTGGTCCCCTATGTCCCGGGAGAGCAGCCCAAAGAGCAGCAGATCGTCAAACTGAATACCAACGAAAACCCCTACCCACCATCGCCCAAGGTCATGCAGACCCTGCAGGACTTCAAACTGGAACGGCTGCGCCTGTATCCCGACCCCGACGCCCGGGCGCTGAAGCAGGCGCTGGCGGATTACCACGGCGTCCCGCGGGACAACGTCTTTGTCGGCAACGGTTCCGATGAAGTGCTGGCGCATACCTTTATGGCCTTTTTCCGCCAGCAGGCCCCCCTGCTGATGCCCAACATCAGTTACAGCTTTTACGATGTGTACTGCAATCTGTATGACATCCAGTACCAGGAGATCGCGCTGCGGGATGACTTCAGCATCTGCCTGGACGACTACAGCCAGACCAATGGCGGCATTATTTTCGCCAACCCCAATGCGCCCACCGGCCGCGCACTGGGCCTTGAGGAAATCGAGGCACTGCTGCAGCGCAATACGGAATCGGTCGTGGTGGTGGATGAGGCCTATGTGGACTTTGGCGCCCAGAGCGCTGTTGCCCTGACCCAGCGCTACGACAACCTGCTGGTAGTGCAGACGTTTTCCAAATCACGTTCCCTGGCAGGACTGCGCATCGGCTTTGCCATCGGCCACCCGGATCTGATCGACGGGCTGGAGCGGGTCAAGAACAGCTTCAACTCCTACCCGCTGGACATGCTCGCCATCAGCGCCGGCGTTGCCGCCATGGAGGACGAAACCTACTTTCGCAGCACCACCGACCGCATCATTGCCACGCGGGAGTGGACCTGCAACGAACTACAGGCCCTGGGCTTTATCGTGCTGCCCTCATGCACCAACTTCGTCTTCACACAGCACCGCTATATCGAAGCGGCTGAGCTGATGGGGTTCCTGCGTGCCAACGGTTTGCTGGTGCGTCACTTCAGCCGGCCGCTGATCGACAACCACCTGCGCATCAGCATTGGCACCGATGCCGAAATGCAGCAGCTGATCGATATCCTGCAAAAGCATCCGGACATCATCCGCATGGAAGACTGACCCCGGAACGCAAACAGGGCGCCGTGTACTGGCGCCCTGTTTGAAGGTTTCAGCGTCCAGGCTCTGCGGCCTTTATACGACGTAGTATTTCAGTGGCGGAAAGCCATTGAATTCAATCGAACTGTAACTGGTGGTATAGGCGCCGGTAGAGAACCAGTACAACCGATCCCCCATTTCCAGCGACAACGGCAGCTGGTAACGGTAGCTTTCATACATGATATCGACACTGTCACAGGTCGGCCCCGCCAGTATCACTTCTTCGAACTCGGCCTCGGGATCATCATCCCGCTCGCTTGCCAGCGGATACTTGATGGCTTCGTCCAGGGTTTCGATCAGACCATTGAACTTGCCCACATCGGTGAACACCCAGCGTTCCAGCGCCGTGGCAGACTTGCGTGCAATCAGCACAACCTCGCACACCAGAATGCCGGCATCGCCGACCAGCGAACGACCCGGCTCCAGAATAATTTCGGGTACGTCGTCGCCGAAATCTTCTTTCAGAAAACGCGTAATTTCCTGCACATAAACCGCAAACTCGTTCGCCTTGTGCAGATAGTTGGCCGGGAAACCACCGCCCATATTGATCATTTTCAGCCCGATACCGTATTCACTCAGCAAGCGTTCAAAGATCACCTTGACCTTGGCAATGGCACCGTCCCAGACATCAATGTCCCGCTGCTGGGAGCCGACATGGAAGGAAATGCCCCAGGGCACCAGGCCAAGGTCCCTCGCCAGTACTGCGAGCTCCACCGCCATTTCAGGGTTGCAGCCAAACTTGCGCGACAGCGGCCAGTCAGCGCCTTCGGAGCCTTCGGTCAGTACCCGGATATAGACACGAGACCCGGGTGCCTGGGCGGCAATATTGCGCAGGTCGGCTTCGGAATCCGTGGCATAAAGTCGCACGCCGCGGTCATGGAAGTAACGGATATCCCGGGCCTTCTTGATGGTGTTGCCAAAACTCATGCGCGAGGGGTCAACACCGTGCTTCAAGACCTTGTCCAGCTCATAGATCGAGGCAATATCGAAATTTGAGCCCAGTTGCGCCAACAGCGCTATGACCTCGTCCGCCGGGTTCGCCTTCACCGCATAGAATACCCGGGCGTAATCAAAGCCCTGTACCAGCTGTGTGTATTTCTTGCGGATATTGTCCAGATCTATCACCAGACAGGGGGTCTCCCTGCTGTCGGCAATCGCCTTGGCACGTTGCCACTGTTCGGGACTGATATGTTCTGGCAGCTTCATCGGGCGCGGCACCTCTCTATATGCGGTGGTTGGAGCCGCAGGCATGCAACGGGTGAGCAGATCGGATGCTCGGCGTTGGCCTGGGCCCCATAAAAAAGAACCCGCAGTGATGGCATCAGCGCGGGTGCTTTTTGAATTTTCGCGGAGTATAGAGCAATGCTTTCGGGGCGCAAACCTTTTGCGCCCCGAATTGAAACAGCAGCCCTTTTCCCGGACCCGAGTGTTCAGCCTTCGGGACTCAGAGCCCACCGCCGTGAGCGACAATCCTTTCGATCTCGGCAAAGGTCTTGGCTTCGTACATGACTTCAAAGCTGACCTTGAGCAGGCGCGAGATATCACTGGCCGAAATAACGCCCCGCACCCGCTTCACCCCGGCATAGCCCTCGTCAATGACCACCACATGCTGATCACCGGAGCCCTGCATGGTCAGCATCAGATCACCGATGGTGGCATCGGATACCTGCTCAAACGTCAGGCCACGAATATGAGATTTTTTAAGCATGACATGGCGAACCTGCACCTCCGAGCGGTCGATACCGTTCTGCTGCGCATAGGCCATGACGTGGGTACCGGCTATATCCCGCGACGTGATCACACCGGCAAACTGGCCTCTGTCATTGACCACAAACAGCATCCGTACATGCTGACTTTTCATCCATTCAAGCGCTTCATCAACGCCCAGCTGGGCCGATACGGTCACCGGAGCGATCTCGATAAAATCGGTCATGACCTCCAGCGCCGGACTGCGCAGGGTGGATTGCGGGCGAACCTGAGTGGGCGAGAGCAGATGATCAACATCCGAGGTATCCTGCACTCGCAAATGGCGAAATTCCTGAAACATAAGCGCTCCTACTGCAATTGTTCTTCTTGGCGCATGGGCTAGAACAAAGCATAGCGAGTTTCATCGCACTATACGACTTGCGACCTTGCACCGCATCCCGACTTCTGGCCAGGGCCGAAAAAACCTGATGCACCCTGTCCGACCCCGTCAGACACGGCCTCGCTCCGGTGCAGGCCTGATCAACATGGACTTCGCGCCTGACAGCCGACGCCTGTAAAACCGCGGGCATGAACTGAGTTTTGGCCTGTTCATTTGCCCGCTCTGGCGCTTGCCCGTGTATCCACGACAGGGGCAACACCCACTTCATACCGAGGAGCGGATGTCGCCCGCCGCCAGGCGGTCACTTCTGCCAGAAATGCTTGCTGCCTTCTCGGTAGGCATCGGCGCGACTGATACCGATATCCTTGAGACCGCTGTCATCCAGGCCCAGCAGCTGGCGACGCTGATAATAACGCTGGCGTGCACGACGCAGGCCATCCCACAAGCGATGCAACAGTTCAATGCTCAACATGGTTTCATCCTCCTGTCGTTGATGCTATACAGCGTATCGAAGGAGACAAAACCATTACAGATTCAGAAATGGATTATTAAGCCATTACAGATATTGTGGATCTGACACTGTACTGCTAATTTTATTTCCATCTGTACTGATAGTTACCGCAGAAGGAGTATCTGTATGAAACTCTACGAGCAGGTCGCCGCTGAGCTCAGTTCGCGCATCGAACAGGGCTTTTACCGCTGTGGCGATCGCCTGCCCTCCATCCGCGCCCTGAGCCGCGAACATGGCGTCAGCATTGCCACCGTACAGGAAGCCTATCGCCTGCTGGAAGATCAGGGGCTGGCCCAGCCAAAACCCAAGTCCGGTTACTATGTTCGTTGGCGTGCAACCACACCACAGCTGCCCGATATCAGCCGGCCCGCACAGCGGCCGCTGGAGGTCTCCCACTGGGACCAGGTATTGAGTTTGCTTTGCTCCGGCGAAACGCCGGGGATACTTGCACTGGGCCGCGGCATGCCGGATATCACCGCAACGACGCTCAAGCCGCTGCAACGGCTGCTGGCCGAGGGCAAACGCGGCGATGGCCTGCGCGGCTTCGGCTATGACAGCCTGCAAGGTTCGCCGGAACTGCGCCAGCAGGTTGCGCGCCTGACCATTGACGCCGGCTGCACGCTACACCCCGATGATATTGTCATCACCACTGGCTGCCAGGAGGCCCTGTCCGCCAGCATCCGCGCCGTGACCCAGCCTGGCGATGTGGTGGCGGTGGACTCACCGAGTTTTTTCGGTTCCATGCAGGCACTCAAGGCCTTTGGCCTCAAGGCCATGGAAATCCCCACGGACCCGGTGAACGGCGTCAGCCTGGAGGCGCTGGAACTGGCCCTGGAACAGTGGCCGATTCGAGCCATCCAGGTGACTCCGACCTGCAACAACCCACTGGGCTACACCATGCCCGAAGCCCGCAAGCGCCAGCTGGTCAGCCTGGCCCAGCGCTTTGACGTCGCCATTATCGAGGACGATATCTACGGAGATCTGAGTTTTCAGTTTCCTCGCCCCCGCGCCATCAAGTCGTTCGACACCGATGACCGGGTGCTGCTGTGCAGCTCCTTCTCCAAGGCACTGGCACCGGGGCTGCGGGTGGGGTGGGTAGCACCGGGGCGCTACCGTGATCAGGTACTCCACATGAAGTATGTTGGTACCGCGGCCTGCGCCACCCTGCCCCAGCTGGCCGTGGCCGAATTTATCAGGCAGGGTGGCTATGAGCGACACCTGCGACGCATGCGGGCACAGTACCTGGATGGGCGCGACCAGATGATTGCGGCAGTGGAGCGGTATTTCCCTGCCGGGACGCGAATAAGTTATCCCCAGGGGGGCTTTGTCCTCTGGGTTGAACTGCCCGGTGACATCGACACCCTGATACTCAACGAGCGGCTGGACGCCAGCAGCATCCGCATCGGGCCAGGGGTGCTGTTCTCTGCCTCGGGTAAATACCGCAATTGCCTGCGGCTGAATTATTCGGACAAACCATCAGCCGACCAGGACCGGGCCCTGCAACTGGTGGGCACTGAAGTCATGCGCATGCTGGAGGAAATCGATCGCGTCGCCTGATGCCTTACGCATCAGCCCCGGGCTGCGAACGCGCCGGCGGCTGCAACAGGTGGGTCAGTAGCGCTCGCAGCTTGCCGGGGCGTACGGGCTTTGCCAGGACCGCCAGGCCCTGCTCGCGAAACAGCCCGAGGGTATCGGCGGAGCGATCCGCCGTGATCATGGCCGCCGGAAAGTCGTCACCGTAAAGCTGGCGCAGCGCCTTCACAACCTCCAGCCCGGTATGCCCCCAGTCCAGATGGTAATCGGCCAGCAGCAGCTGGGGTCTGGAATCCGCGCCATCCTTGGCACACTCCTGACATAGCGCCAGCGCCGCCTCGCAATCTCGCGCCACACTGAGCTCGCAGCCCCACTGCTCCAGCAACGCACACATGCTCAGCAGCACGCTTTCGTCATTGTCGACCACCAGCACCCGGGTGCCCGCCAGCGTATCTGCGGGCAGACCGGGCGACACAGGTACCGCAACCGGCACACACCCTGCCACTCGCGGTACCTCAACGGCGAACATTGACCCCTTGCCCTGGGTGGATCTGACCTCGATCGGATGTTCCAGCACCCGGGCAATACGGTCCACGATCGCCAGCCCCAGCCCCACACCGCGGCGCTCGCCGGCATGATGATCCGGCAGCTGGTGAAATTCGCAGAAGATATCCCCCAGCTTGGAGGCAGCAATGCCGTCGCCGCTATCCCACACCTGGATGCTGACCCGCTCCCCCCGATTGCGCACCCCCAGCAATACCCCGCCGCGGGGGGTATAACGCAGCGCGTTGCTGAGGAAGTTGCGCAGAATTCGCGTCAGTAACCGGCTGTCACTGCGAATGTTCAGACTGCTGGGCTGCAATCGCAGCTGTAGCCCTTCACTCGCAGCCACGGGTTCCAGCTCGGCGGCCAGCGGCTCAAGAATGGACTGCAGGGAAAATTCCGCCAGGTCCGGCCGCACCGCGTTTTGATCCAGCCTGGAAATATCCAGCAGGTCGGTAAGCAGGTCCTCTGCGCCTTCCAGTGCCAGATGCACCCGTTCGATCAGGTAACCGTCCTGCCCTGCCAGCTCGCGCTCGCGCAGGGTGGACACCAGCAGCCGCGCGGCATGCATCGGTTGCAGCAGGTCGTGACTGGCCGCCGCCAGATACTTGTCCTTGCTCTGGTTGGCCGCCTGGGCGGCATCCCGCGCCAGGCGCAGCTGTTCGTTCAGTTCGAGCAACTCTTCAGTGCGCTCGGCAACCCGTTGCTCCAGTTCGGCATTGAGCTGTTGCAGGCGCTCGCGGGCACGCTTGCGCTCGGTGTAATCCGCCACGAAGGCTTCGATGATCTCCCCATCCTCACCCTGCTTGAGCAGAATGTTCATGGCCACATCCACGGTGCCGCCGTCTCGGCAGCGCAACCTTGTTTCGTAACCGATCAGCCGCTGGCTTGTCAGCAGCATCTGGCGGATGGTGGCAAACTCGCCCGGATCTACAAACAGCTGAGTGGAAAGGTCCCTCACCCGGGAGATCACCTCCGCCGGTGAAGCATAGCCACACAGCTGCGCAATGGCGGGATTGGCCACCTGCACACCGCCCGCCATGTCAGCCCGAAAAATGCCATGCAGAGCATTTTCAAACAGCCACTTGTAACGGTTGCGCTCCTGCTCCAGCTCGTGAACCTTGCGCTCCAGTTCAGGATAATAGCTCTTGCGCGCCGACTGACTGCCAAGGCCAATCAGATCCTCGAAAGTGGCCGCAGCTTGCTCCTCAGCGCTTGCCAGGTCAGAGCGCTTCTTCATACAGAACCTCGACATCGCGCCGGGATGAC
>JBFGZM010000023.1:0-19148 GCA_041586815.1 Marinobacterium sp.
ACGGCCCGCCAGGGAGATATCGGTGACCTGGACATCAATGCCGGCGGCGCTGGTAAAGGTACGGACGATGGGCAGCAGCGAGCAGGTTGCCAGCGACGGTGCTTCATCGGTGAGCGTGTAGTAAATAGTCTGTTTGGTCATGATATTGCTCTGTAGATGCTGGTACTTTTGCACTCATTGGGTCAGTAAAAACCCCGGCATGTCAGGCTGCACCCGTGCCGGGGAAACACTACCCAGCGAGAACGCTGTAGAACATGCGCAGGGACGTCAGCAGCAGAAAGAATGCAAACGCCTTGCGCAACGTGGATGGATTAAGTGAATGGGCCAGATTTACGCCCATCGGCACCATATACATGGTGGCCGGAACGATGAGTGCAAACCCGATCAGGTTGGCGTACCCCAGACTGCCGGGAGGCAGCCCTGGCTGCCCCAGGCCACTGAGAATGAAGGAGACTGAGCCCGGCACCGCGATGATCAAGCCGATGGCAGACGCCGTCCCGACGGCCCGGCGAATAGGGAACTTGAACGCGCTGAGAATGGGCACTCCCAGCGTTCCACCACCGATCCCCATGACCACCGAAAACATTCCTACCGCCAGAGGCAAGCCATAACCGGCTGCCCCTGAAGGCAGGCGATCAGCCAGAACCTGTCCCTCTTTTCCCAACGCCATATTGGCAGCAACCAGTAGCGCTACCACAGCGAAGATCAGGGTCAGCACTTCACCTTTCACCGTCGCGCCGAAATAAGCACCCAGCACAACACCCACAAAGATCGCCGGCCCCCAGGATTTGAGAAGTTCGAAATCCAGACTGCCGCGACTGTGGTGTGCCCGGGCAGACACGATGGATGTAGGGATGATGGTGGCCAGGGAGGTACCCACCGCGACATGCATCAACACGCTGCTTTCAACCCCCAGAAAAGGCAGTAGCAAAAACAGCATGGGAACAATAACGATGCCCCCCCCGACCCCTAAAAGTCCAGCCAGTACCCCAGCGACCGCCCCGGTCATGACCAGGGCGGCAGCGAAGCCCAGAAAGAACAGCGGATCTGCCATGATGCCTTCAAGCATGATTCAGGTGCTCCAGTCACACGACGTTGACAACCAGTTCACCAACACCGTCCACGGTACCCACCATGACATCCCCACGTACAATCGGGCCGACACCCGCCGGCGTGCCGGACATGATCAGGTCGCCTGGCGCGAGTTCGTAATACTCAGACAGGTACGAAATCATTTCGGCCACTTTCCAGATCATCTGGTTAAGGTCGCCCTGCTGACGCAGCTCCCCGTTTACCGTGAGCGCAATACGTCCAGACGACGGATGACCTATCTCCGATACCGGTATAATCGCCCCCATGGGAGCTGACTTTTCAAAGGCTTTGCCGATCTCCCAGGGGCGGCCCATTTTTTTCATCTCACCCTGCAGGTCGCGCCTTGTCATATCGAGCCCGAGCGCATAGCCGTAGACATGATCCAGCGCATCCTCAACTGCTATACCGGTACCCCCGGTTTTCAGCGCGACGACAAGCTCCATTTCATAGTGAACATCGTTGGTCTTGGGGGGGTAGGTAAAAGTGCCGGTAAAGTCCAGGTTGTCCGGGTTTTTCTGGAAGAAAAAAGGCGGCTCACGATCAGGATCGTGCCCCATCTCAATGGCATGATCAGCATAGTTCCGGCCAATGCAGTAAATTCTGCGTACGGGGAACAGATCATCGGTACCAGAAATAAAAGCAGTCGCCTGCCTGGCCGGTTCAAAAACGTATTTTTTCATGGTCTAGCCTCACATAAAAAATTAAATAAGTTAGTTTTCACACACAATTATCGGCTGGATGCATAGTAGGAGAATCGCCGTTCCAGTGCACCCAACGCTTCTGCAATTGAAAATGCAAAGAAGAAGAGAACCAGTAATATCGCCCAGAAATGTTCCATAAGAAAGTTAGCAGAATAAAGTTCAAATAAGCGTCCAAACCCAACAATCGACACGAGCAATTGGCCTATAATCACGCCTTTAACCGCGCGAATAAAACCGATCCTGATCCCGGCCAAAATTTCAGGCAGTGCGGCCCAAATATAAATCTTTCTAAAAGACTGCCATCGGGAAGCATTGAACGAATTAGCCATTTCAACCAGTGACGGCGATATTTGTTTAACCCCTGCCCTTGCATCAAGAACAATTATCCAGATTGCAAACAACACCGTTGTAATAATAACTGTTTTTTCTCCGATCCCGAAAAGAATCATCAAAACAGGGACAAGCGCGGTCAGGGGTGCGCTTAAAAACATATTCACCCAAGGCAGCAGCATTCTATCAATTAGAATTGACTGACCCATAAGAATACCAACAGGTACACCAATAACGATTGCAGCACCCGTCCCTATAAGAAAGGCACGCCCCGTTTCACCCAACGCAACCAGGAAAGTTGCCGTCGGAATGATCTCGAACATTTTCGAAACAATTGACGATAACGGTGGAAGCAGAATCGTCAAGTCGAGCTGACCAACGATTTCCCAAAGCACTGCCCATATAATCAGTGATGACATCATGGGTAGATTAATACCGAATATTTTCATAGTGACCTCACCTTATTCAACATAAGAACGCAAGGAACTCCAGATTCGTTCCACCGTATCCAGATACGCAGGGTCTCGCCGCATGGCATCGGAGCTGATGTCACGACGTATATCGGGCTTTATGATTTCCGACACACGGCTCGGCCGAGGCAACAGAAGCGCAATTTTATCCGAGATGTACACCGCTTCCTCGATCGAATGTGTTACTACGATAAAGGTCTTCTTCTCGACGTCCACCAGCCGTATAAGGTCTTCTTGAAATTTTCGCCGGGTTTGCTCGTCCACGGCGGAAAATGGCTCGTCCATCAACAGCACATCCGCGTCCATCGACAGTGCACGCGCAAGGCCCACACGCTGACGCATGCCCCCGGACAGCTCATGCGGGAAGCTTTTTTCAAAGCCAGCCAGGCCTACAGAGTTTATATACTTCGCGGCGATCTCCTCGCGCTCCGATCTTGCGACGCCTTTCAGCTCCAGACCGAAGGCGACGTTGCGCAACACCGTCGCCCATGGCAGGAGTGCAAAGTCCTGGAAGACAAACGCCCTGTCATCGCCCGGTTTCTCGACGGGCTTGCCATTAACAATAACCTGACCACCCGTAGCAGGTATCAGGCCGGCAATAATTTTAAGCAAGGTAGTCTTGCCGCACCCTGATGGACCTAACAGAGAAATCAACTCACCTTTTGGAAAGTCCAGCGTCATATTATCCAGCGCCTGGACACCACCGGGGTAAACCTTGGATACCCCCTTAACGGATACAGCCGGTACGCTAGCGACAGTCTTCTCTTCCAGAGAAACAATTTTTTCAGCAGTATTCATCAGTGCACCCTCTTGTCAGGTCTGAATAAAGTGTATTCGGCACGCTCAAGCACTTCCAGAAAAGCAATAGCAAGAACTATTATTGAAAATATCGCCGCATACATTTTTGCATAGTCGGCGTTTGACTGATTAAAGGATATAAGGTCACCAATACCGGTTGGAGTAATAAGCAACTCTGCCAGGATGGCTCCGATGAAGCCTGCTGATGCCCCCAGACGTAGACCGGCAAAGATAAGGGGACTTGCTGATGGAACAATAATCTTAAGAATTATATCTTTTTGGTTCCCCTGGAAAGAAGCTCCCATTTCTACCAGGGAATGTGGTGTATGTCGAACAGCATTGAATGCATTCAGAACAATAACCGGCATTGCCATTATGCATACAACCAGAACCTTGGACGTCAAGCCTATACCGTATGCCATTACCAGCAAGGGTATAAGTGCCGCCAGGGGCGCAGACTGCATAACAATAAAAATCGGCGCACAGAACCATTCTGCTCTGCGGCTTAGCCCCATCAGAATACCACCGCCGATACCCAGGACCCCGGAAATGGCCAAACCAAGAACCAACGGCTTGAGAGTTTCTGGGTATGCATTCAGCATGGATCCATCTGTAAGCATCACACCGAACGCTTTCATCGTTTCAATAAAAGTCGGAAACGCCGGACTGACGGGTATGCGACCTGCAATTTCCCAAGCACAAAATACTATTAGAATAGAAAGTATTTTAAGTGTGCGAGGATGCGTTAAGAATTTAGCCATGGCTAAAGCCCTCACAGTGAACGTTAAACAAAGGGGGCTGGCGACTATCAATGATGCCAGCCTCGCAGCGGACTCTAGTTATTGAGCTTTGCGGTAACGCGGTTAAGCGGACCCAGTTCCCAATAATCCGCAACGTTCAATGTGTTGGCAGGGCCGACCAACTGGCCCGCTTCAACGTAAAAATCAAAATCGGAACGGGCAGCCGTTTCACCGCCACCGTTTGGATCGTAGAGCCCCCCTGCCACCGCTTCGGCATAGTAACTGTCGACTTCGTGCAGGAGTTCCTGTGGAAGGTCCGCAAGCAAATCAAAGCGCTTGCGCTCTTTGTCGATGATGGTTGGGTCTGCGCTCATCTCACGCCAGGTGGTCAGCAAGGATTCGACCAGAATCATCACATCTTCGTCGTTCTTCACCATCCAGCTCTGGTCCGCGAAAAGCACCTCATCCGAAGCGGCGCCACCCAGCCCCGGCAAAACATGGAAGCGGTCTCCGGCCTTGCTCAGCAGCAGGTTCTTGTTGGAGAGATCAACAATCGATGCCTTTAACTGCCCACGCATCATGGCGACGATACGGTTTTCGGATCCAGGAACATAGGACCGTTCACCAATGGTAATACCTTCTCGTTTTGCAATGATATTGCCGATTGCCTCAGTACCCGTCCCCCTGGCGTGAAAGGTAAATGGCTGATTGTCGAGATCCTTCCAGCTTTCGTACTCCCTGGATACCACCGGATAAAAAACCAGTTTGGAAAGCTGGAAAAAATTGCGTAACGGAATATTGGACTTCTGAATCACTGAATAGGGTGACCCTATACCGACGTCAATCTGGCCGCTGATCATCGCCTGGATCGCCAGCTCCTCCTTGGAGAAGGTCGTTAGCTCGTAATCCAGCCCGTTCTCCTTGGCTCGCTCCAGCGCCACCAACAGCGCCAAGGTTTCAACGGACGCTACATCTCCCAGACCGATTCGCACTGTCCCTGCTTGCGAGGACGCACAAAAGGACATGATGGACAAGGCAACGCCCGTGCTTACGGCCAACTTCTTAAGCATGTTTCCCATGTAATACTCCCGGCTTTTTCTTGTGATTTTTGTATAAAACCAATCAGGATCAATCATGTGGACATGTGTGATATTGCTACCTCACCTCAAAAAACATACCCAATAACAAACCAATTAACAAGCGATAAAAATGTATTTTTTGAAAAAAAAACGATAAAAACAAAGGCATAAAACAGGGCAATAATTATAATACCCTATTAAAACAATGACTTATGATTATTAGATAAAATATAAAAATGTATCACTAACGATACACAAAAACGCATTAAAACCAATTACAATCAATTACAAACCATATATGCGACCATTTGAAACCAATTATGGGATTGATCAAACCAAAAGACTGAGGCAAACTTCGCTGCTCGACCTGGGCATCAGATCCCGCCAACAGTGTCCAGCACGTCAGCTTGCAACTGCAGAACAGGGCCCTTCCAGTGGCAACACTGCTCGAGCAAACTGCGCAGCAAGCACAGGGATACCCAGCCAAGAGGCAGCGACGACAGGCGACTAGACAGAGAGGAAAGCAATAACGATGGATAATGCGGAAGGAGCTTTAATTCAGTTGCGGGCGTATATCAGCCAAAGCGGGCTCGGACCGAATGATCGACTGCCGCCGGAGCGCAAACTGTGCGACATGCTGGGCGTTTCACGCACGGAACTTCGCCGGGCTTTCGCTGTGCTCGAATCAGAAGGATCTGTCTGGCGACACGTAGGACGAGGCACATTCATAAGCGGTGGCGCCAGTAACGAAGCCACGATTTCCATGTCCAGCATCGCCCAGCACACAACACCGCACGAAGTCATGCACGCTCGGCTTCTGATAGAGCCGTTGCTCGCCCGTGAAGCTGCATTGCACGCCACAGCGCAACATATGAACGCCATGCGTCAGATTGCTGACAAAACCCGTCACGCCAAAAGCTGGCGCGAATATGAAGCACTCGACAACCAGTTTCACCGGTTATTTGCCGAGGCCTGTCAGAACCCTCCCCTTCTCGCCATATTTGACCAGCTCAACGCATTGCGACGCACCGTTGCATGGGGTCGCTTGCGCGAACGGCCCGAGCAACCACCTCAGGACCATCACAGCTTTGAAGAACATGAAGCACTGCTGGAAGCAATCGAAAACCGAGATGGCAATGCCGCCTATACCGTGATGCATAACCATTTGCAATCAGTAGCTTCAAGGTTACTGCCCAAGTAAGAGCACGCCAGGGCCTGAGCCGTGCAAGCCTGGGGCTGCCATTGCGGCAACACCCAGGCTTGTCAGGGATTATTCTTCCGGCCAGATTCCCAGCTCCTGTGCGCCTTGATCGCACCCGGGTGATAGGGCACAGCACTCTTGCGCACCATCGACTGCGGATCATACCGATTGAACACTCCATAGGCCCTTGCAAGATCCTCCTTGCTCGACGCCATCGCCATAACCAGCTCGTACAGGGTATCGTCGGAGACATGCGCGCCTGTCACTATATAGAAATCAACTGACGTGGCCTAATGGCACTCGGATAGCGGCCGATTGCACGCACCCTTGCGCTGAATCAGAACGCAGTTTCCACTCTCCTTAAATGTCGCTTCCCGCACCTGGCTGGCATAACCGCGATCGGCATAAACATCCTGACTCGTGTTGCACGGATCGAGCACCTGATCGAAATGGCGACTGTCATGCACCGAGGCGGTGTCGGTCTTGAACGCGCGAATAATTTTGTAGCGCTTGTCCACATTGGTCGAAAGCTGGTAGCCGAAGTGGCTTTTGCCGTGCGTTTTGGTCCAGTTAGCATCCAGGTCCTTCTGCCGGCGCTGAGCCGGTTTCCAGTCCGCGGGCGTGGCCTGCTGTTCGATGATTTCCTTTTCATGACGGCGGATCTACTGCTTAGGTGCCGGGACCAGCGTCGCATCGATGATCTGGCCACCACGCGCGATATAACCCTTGCGCATCAGTTGGTCAGCCACGCCATCGAACAGGGCTTGCGCGCCCGCTTCACCAATCCGGTTCTCGAACGTCCAGATCGTGGTTCGGTCCGGTATGTTGCTGGCATGCGTCAGCCCGCAAAAGCGTTGGTAGCTCATGCGATCCAGCAGCTGGTATTCCATCTGTTCGTCAGACAGGTTGTAGAGCCGTTTGAGCACCAGAATCCGAACCATCGTTTCCGTTGGAAACGGCGGCCCTGCCGCCCTACGAGCTGTCCGGACGCGGCGCGACATTATCCACCGCAGCGGCGAGAGCGGAAAAATCGATATGCAGATTGATCTCGGCCAACGGGTCACCCAGGTAGTCAATTTTCTCCCGGTGTTGGTCGGCGGCAAACAAATCGGTCTTGATGGCGCTGCGTGGCTTCTTCATCGTTGTCGGTCCGTGGCTAAGTCAGGCGCTGACGATTTTACTCAAGGGAGCTGCCGGCCTGCGAGGTTTTTCGAGGTGCCCATATGTATATCAGACTTTTTTATTAACATGGCCTAAAAATAGGTTTCCTACCTGTTCGTAGGTCACACCCCGCTCTTTAACCGAAGAGCATGGGCGCTGGTGCGCGGACTTGCTGAGCTCTTTTCAAGTAGAGAAGGTGCCGTTCGCATTGGCCTGCGGCCCATGATGAAACATCCCTGTTTCACCTGTTAACCCTCCGGGTTAATAACACCGGCTGCATACAGAGAATACTTGCCCTCAACAACAAAAAGCACAAAGGCCCTGCTAAAGGCCTTTGTGCTGTATCTGAATAGCCCTGTTTTGAATAGCGATCAGTCTTTCACCGCATCCACAAGAATAAAGGCGATCAGGCAGGGTTCCGTGCCCCTGTTCGACCAGGCATGATTAGTGCCTTGCTGAACGACAGTATCACCCGCTTTCAACAGGTACTCCTCCTCGTCCATCATCATATAAATCTCACCTGAAAGAACGACGGTATAATCCAGCGAATCCGTGCGGTGCATAAATGGATGACGGGCACCCTGAACTATATTCGCCCCCGCACCCATTTCTGCAAAAGCGGCCGCACCATCGAGCTTGGCAAGCACTTCAGGATCTTCAGGATCGAACTGTACGACTCTAAATACGGACCCGTTCTTTGGCGGCTGCAGCACAAGAGGCCCTTCCACAGGGTCATCATGGCGCTCCATTTGGGCGGGTGAACTATCCGCCTGCCAAAGGTTGGTCAGCATGACGCCCGGTCGGTTTGGCCGCTCCAGCACGCAAGTGGCTTCCGAGTCCATAATAACCGTCGCCTTCCCATTCTCATCGTGCCCGGTGACTACGCGCCTGAATGTTTGTCTCATGAGTTTCTCCTTTTTTATCTGATTTATAGTACGGTTGCATGAATTTCTTGCCGCTTGTTCCATCTTCCCATGGCAATTACGAACAGCAGCAACCCCGCACCGAGAACATCGGTGTAAATTCCCTGAAACAGCAGCGCAATACCGGCAACAGCCATAATCGCCCGCTGCCAGGCAGGCAAAACACCCTTCAGGTAACCAACGACGCATGTCGCTATACAGTAGGTTCCGGCCAGACCGCTAATCACGGCCAGTGCGATCACATTCCAGGCGCCCTCTGCCAAAAGCGCCGGACCATAAACGAACATGAATGGCAGCATGTACGAAGTAATTCCGTAGAAAAATGCTGTCCAGCCAACCTTGCTGATATCAGCGTTTGCTATACCCGCAGCTACATAGGATGCCAGGGCGACGGGTGGGGTAATTGTCGAGACACAGCCATAGAAGAAAATAAACATATGGGCGGTCAAGAGAGGCACACCTATATCCGCCAATGCCGGGGCCACCACCGTGGCCAGGATCAGATAGGCTGCTGTAGTTGGCAACCCCATCCCGAGAATGATCGCGGTCACCATGGTAAGAAGCAGCGCAAAAAATACCACGCCACCGGAAGCCGTGATAATCAACCCGGAGATCTTCGAACCTAGCCCGGTAATGCTCAATGTTCCAGCGATAATCCCCGCGGCGGCACAGGCAACAGCGATGGGAATGACACTTCTGGCTCCGCTTGCAATGGCGCGAGCAGACCGAGTAATGAGCTCAAGCTTGAGGCGCCGTGTCCAGACAACATGGGCGCCCAGCAAAACCAGAATGGAAATAAAGGATGCTTTTAATGGCGAGAACCCATTAAGCATCATCGTAATAAGGATAGTGAACGGAAGAATGAACTGCCCTCCCTTAAGCAGCACCATCCAGATCGACTCACCATCATCATCTAAGCGGACCAGGGGTTTTAGTTCAGCCTTGGATGCTTGCAAATGAACAACAAAGAACAGCGTTGCAAAAAACAAAAATGCAGGGATCAGCCCGGCCTGCATAATATTGGAGTAAGGCGTACCCAGAATCTCTGCCATGATAAAAGCCGCAGCACCCATCACTGGCGGCATTAACTGACCACCGGTAGAGACGACTGCTTCGATAGCCGCCGCCTGATGACCCTTGTACCCTTCGCGCTTCATCATTGGAATAGTCAGGGTACCGGTAACAGCGACATTACCCGCGGCTGACCCGGAGATCATGCCCAGCAATGTACTAAATATCACGGCGGTCTTGGCACCGGCCGCGATCATGTTATTGGTCAACCGACTCGCCAGTTTGAAGAAGAAATCGCCTGCACCAAACTCGCTTAAAAATGCACCAAAAATCGAGAACATGATGATGTAGGTTGCCGAAACACCAATCGGAATACCGTACACGCCCTGAGATGTCGTTGTCAGAAACTCGGACATGCGCACAAGACTGTAACCACGCCCTTCCAATACACCCGGCAAATAGGCACTGTAGAACGGATAGGTGAAAAAAATAAGACATATCACGGCCAACATGGTGCCAACACTGCGACGGGTACCTTCCAAAACCAAAGCCAGAATCGCAAGCCCGACCCAGGCATCCAAGGACTCGGTCTCGCCACCGCTCATGGCGATGTCCTGCCACCGACTAAGCAGATATATCCCACTGGTTACGGAAACACCTACTAAAACACAGCTGGAGATCTTGTCTGCAGTTGTCCCTTTGAGGCGCCTGAGAGCAGGTCTTGTCAAAAACAACATCGTAAGCATCATCAATAGATGAAAAATACGAATTTCAGTTGTCGAAAGCGATACAAGTCCCGATACATTGATCAAATGAAAGGCACCAACCAGGAACGCAAGGATATTAACAAACTGATCCTTTGCCATGTTGGCGATATCTACAGGGCGATTTAAAGCCACGACGCACCCTCCAAGGAAGCAAAGCCAAGGCGACTGGCTTTGTCTTCCATTACTAATTATTATTAAGAAACTGGAATCGAAAATTAACTTTACTTTTCACTAAAGTAACGCATCGAACCAGGGTGCAGGGGAATACCAAGACTCATAGATCTCGCAGGATCAATCTGTTTGGCATTTGCATTGCTTGCTTTGAACTCATCCATGTGATCATAGATAGCTCTGGTAATCTGATAGGCGGTATCGTCTTCCATGTCAGTATTCACAACCAACATGTTGCTAACACCCAGTGCGACGCCATCTTCAGCAACACCATAAACTTCTTTTGGAATCACTACACGACTATAGTTTTTATATTTATCCAACGCTTTTTCCATAACATCGTCAGACAGATTTATAAACTTTAGCTCTTTGTTAGCACCTGCCTGCATAACAGCACTGGCCGGGTAGCCACTCAGCGCTAACGCCGCATCGACATTACCATCGGCCAGCTGACTGAATCCATCACCGTAGGAAAGGAAACTGGGCGTAATATCGCTCATGCTCATTCCATATAGGCTGAAAACCTGGTCTAAAAACTGGATAGTGCCACCTCCGGCAGGACCCACCGCAACACGCTTCCCTTTAAGGTCAGTGATCGCGTTAACCGTTGAACCGTCAAGAGCAATAATATGCAATACGCTGAAATGAAGAGAACCTATTGCCTTCAGGTTCATTTTCCCACTTTTTGCGTACATCGCAGCCCCATCATTGGCCAGTACCGCGAGGTTATTATTGGTAATGGCAATATCAACCTCATTGCTATTTACAAGGCGTGGATTCTGTACCGATCCACCCGTGACAATAGGTACCATTGTCAGACCTTCAGCGTGCTCGTTTACCAGGGATGATATCGATTGGCCGATTGGATAGTACGCACCTTCCTGGCTTGCAGTACCGATACGCAGCTCAGTGGCGCTCACCGACAACGCTGCTCCCATAATACCTGTCGCCATGCCAAGAGCGGCAATATACTTTTTCATCGTTCGCATGGTATTTTCCTTATAGTTATATATTTTTTGAGGCAGCTCTGCCTCGCTGCATTCATCGATCGCCACTGTGTCACCTAGTCTGACACAGATGACACAGCGTTAGGAATACAAGCCTACTTCTTCTGTAAGTTCAGGACAGGTTCCTCGACATAACCGTTTCGACGATTCCCTTGAACTCGTCATCTGTCAGTATGTTGCGCTTCTGGATACCCGTCTGTTTAACGATGTTCAGCATTTCATCAACCTGGTCGGCACCTGCCTCGGCAAAACCGAGTTCATCCAGCTTGTAAATGATGGATGCCTTTCCGCTTTTCTTGCCGAGTACAACTTCACCGGTTCGACCGGTCAGCGCCGGATGGGTGCCGAACATAACCAGAGGATCCTGCATAACAAAGTTAATGCCGATACCTGACTCACGCGTGAAGTTTGCGGCACCGAGCACTGGCTTGTTTCGGGCCACCGGAACATTGGCAAGACGAGAGATAAGCGAGCCCAGCTCAGGCAACTTGTCGAGCCTGTAGTTCGTATCGTAGCCATAGAGCAGATTCAGGCCCAGAATCAGCTCCTCCAGTGCAGCATTGCCAGTTCGCTCGCCCAGCCCGTTACCGCAGCTATGCACCACCTCTGCGCCTGCACATACTGCGGCAAACTCCGTAGCCACGCCCATGCCAAAATCGTTATGCGTATGAATTTCGATTGGCAGCCCGGTCATGCGCTTCACCCACCGAACCATATACTGGATGGCTTCCGGCGTTGCGCACCCCATGGTATCGACAATGCCGATTGAGTCAGGCGGCGACTCAGCCATCAGACCTTTGCAAAGGTTCTCGAGATCGTCCGGCCTGGCCCGTGTTGTGTCATAGGGAAAGAAGACAGCATAGAGCCCCTGTTCGCGGGCATAGTTTATAACTTCGGCACTGCGCTTAAGCACATCTCGCCACGTCCAGCCGAACTGGGTCTTGAGTTTCGGATAGCCGATGGGAACTTCGATAATGACGCCATGTGCCCCGCACTCCAGCGCCTTGTCAATATCCTGTTTCATCGCCCGGGCGAAGACGAAGATGCGCGAATTCAGGTCAAGCTGTGAGATTTGCTTGATTGCTTCTTCGTCTTGCGGCGAAACGGCGGGCATTCCGGCTTCTATGCGGTCAACGCCTACCTCGTTCAGCTTTTGCGCAATAGCGATCTTGTCGTCAACAGAAAAGACCACGCCTGGCGTCTGTTCACCATCGCGCAGGGTCGCATCATGAATCTCAACTTTTGCCGGTAACTCAAGCGTGTCGCGGACTTCAGGAATGAAGTTGTATGGACTTACCCACCAGTTACCGTCTTTCTTATCAAAATATTTGTCTTGCATGGTGTACGTCTCCATCGGTTTGGGCGGTTGAAAGCTGCTGATCCCTTCTCGCAGGCCTCAGCGTCTTCATCGTCGGCACTTGCAATACTTGCACTAATAAAGACTATATTCCATAAAAATTAATAGAAAAATCGATATTTTAAGTGTTTATTTTTTTTATCGACTTATACTGATGTTGACCACAAAGCAGAGAAACGCGCAAAAAAAATACGCAACATACTGTTATATAGGTAATTAATCCCATAAAGACAGTTTCAGCATGCGCTAACCGCTATTGTTTGGAGGACACACTCTTGTCTACACCAGTAAAATATCGATATTATTCCGCTATGAGACCCTCAAAATCCCTTAGCGAACGCCTTTCTTCCTTGACCGAACGCGGTCTGTCCATCGTTGGTATCTCCAACGCCAGCCGCCGACGGGACCCTGCGGACGGTATCGTCGAACTTTGCCATATGCTGTTATCCAGCCAGGGCGAGGCATCAGGTATCGCGCTATCGTTTGAGATACTGTCGCGATACCGGCACCTGAGCGCCGAGGACAAAGCAACCTTCTTTGTTTCGCTTTTCGAGGAATTTCCCGCCAACCCGGCTCTGGCTGAAAAAGCATCGAGAGCCTACCTGGCCGACCCATCGCCCAAGAACCTGGAAGTACTTGCGGCCGCTGCAGAGCCTGCACGCCAGGAACTGTTAAGACGACTGAATCAATCCGAAGATGCAACCAAGTCCCTTGTGACCATGCGGGCAGACCTATTGGGCTTGATCGGATCCAAACCGGAACTCAGAGCCGTTGATCGCGATTTCGCCCACCTGTTCAGCTCCTGGTTCAATCGTGGATTTCTGGAGTTGCGCAGAATTGACTGGGAAACGCCCGCGGCCCTGCTAGAAAAAATCATGATCTACGAGGCCGTACATGGCATGGCGGGGTGGGATGATTTGCGTGAACGCATCGACCCGTCGGATCGACGTATCTATGGTTTCTTTCATCAGCGACTCGGTGATGAGCCGCTTATTTTTGTCGAAGTCGCCCTTATGAACGAGATTCCGTCGTCTATTGACAGCATTCTCGCCAAGGATCGCAAGGCGATTGAGCCCGGCTCCGCCAAGACTGCCGTGTTCTACTCCATATCAAACTGTCAGGTCGGGCTGCGCGGGATCCCGCTGGGCAACTTTCTGATCAAGCAGGTGGTGGAAGATCTTCGCAAATGCTTCCCGAACCTGAAGGAATTCGTGACATTGTCCCCCATTCCTTCACTCGCACAGGGGTTGGCAGCAGCCATCGCCAACGGCGAGCAGCAGATCCCGGAGAAAACCCGGGCCGCACTGGAAGAAATGTCGACATCGGAATGGTGGCTTGACCCGGCGACCACGCGCCGGCTTGAGCGGGAAATACTCCCCGCCGCCGCCTGGTTTCTGTACCATCAGAAAAAAGCCGACGGCAAACCTGTTGACCCGGTTGCACGCTTCCACCTCGGGAACGGTGCACGGCTCGAGCGGTTAAACTTTACCGCCGATACGTCCAAAAAAGGCTTGCGGGGGGCACACGGAATGATGGTGAATTATTTGTACCGGCTTGACGAGATCGAGCGCAATCACGAAGGATTTGCAACGTCCGGCCTGGTCCAGGCTTCCCCCGGCGTCGCGCGCACAGCCAATGCATTCCAAAATGACATCACTAAGAATACTCAGCAGATTGACACAGACAGCCTGGACAATAAGCCCGAGCAGAATTTAAAAGCTGCCAGACGCATTTCCAGCCTATAGGAACAAATATGAAAGAGCCCCAAAGCAATCGGTCGGAAAACGAACAGACCAAACACCCCGCAACCGATGATACCCAGGATCGTGGCGGCGCGGAATCCATGACAAACCGCGCCTATACCCAACTGCGTGCAGATATCATCTCGGGTGTGCTTGTTCCGGGGCGAAAGTTAAAAATCGAAGAGCTCCGCAAACTATATAATGTCGGCACCAGCCCGATCCGTGAAGCTCTGAGCTTGCTAACCTCAGAGCTTTTTGTGGAGCGTCTTGATCAACGGGGCTTTAGAGTCGCCAATATCAGTCTCAAAGAGTTCGACGAACTGCTAAAAACCCGATACTGGCTTGAGGAACGGGCGTTACGGGAGTCGATAGCCAATGGTGACAAACACTGGGAAGAGCAGGTACTTCTTGCCGCCTATCGGCTATCACGCATACCGCGTTCGGAAGCCGCAGATCATTTCGCTTCCAATGGCGAATGGGAGGAGCAACACAAGCTTTTTCACATGACGCTGCTTTCTGCCTGCGGGTCATCGATATTACTGAAGCTATGTGAGCTTCTGTATGATCAAAACGTCCGATACCGCCAGCTGTCGGGCGTTATTGCCTACCCGACGCGAGATATCAATGCCGAGCACGGTGCCATTACCGATGCTATTCTGGCACGCAATGCCGACCTTGCGACCGAGCTCCTTATTGAACATTACACCCTGACCGGTGATGTGCTGAAAGAGCAGCTCGTTCACTAGAGAATAACAGCGTACGAGCGATCATGCAGGTCTGGCCTGGACTCACTCAGGCCAAAAGCGTCTGCACCCAGGGCCACACACGCCCTTATGAACCCGCGCAACGCTGCCTAGCGGCAGCTTCAATACAGTCACTGCAGGCGATGACAACACCCTGCTTGTTCGTCAACAGGTGCTCGATGCAGTTCTGCGCGGGTGTCTTCGATGTCAGCATGTTCTGACGCGCAGAATGCCGGTCCTTGCGAGCAATTCACCCTGGCCGCCGACACTCCGGACATCGGCACTGTAGCCAAAGCCCTGCAGGATTCGGCCGCCTACAGCACTTCCTGCATAAGGCTGCCACTGCCCAGCAGATGCAACTTGTAACCCAAAGCCGGGTTGCACTGGCAGCGGCACATGCCCTTGAACCTTCAGGCTTGCAACATTTCAGCCAGAGCGATAGAAACCCGG
Source organism: Marinobacterium sp. (assembly GCA_041586815.1). Taxonomy (GTDB): domain Bacteria; phylum Pseudomonadota; class Gammaproteobacteria; order Pseudomonadales; family Balneatricaceae; genus Marinobacterium_A. The sequence goes on from JBFGZM010000023.1 coordinate 15,744, forward strand.
CAGTGCCAAAGCAGCCTTTTAAATCTTGCTACAGACCTGTTCCAGCGCGTGGCGGGATTTAGGCAGGGGCGCGTTAAAATCGTCTTCCGAACGTTTACCCAGCGATACCAGTACAACACTGGCATAGCCCTGCTCTTTCAGGCCCAGCTCTGCATCCAGAATCTCGGGGTCGAAACCCTCCATCGGGCAGGCATCGATATTCAGCGCACCCGCGCCCAGAAGCAAGGTGCCAAGCGCCAGGTAGACCTGTTTCTCCATCCAGTGTTGCATGTCCTTGCGCTCATCCTTGTGCAGATTGACAAAGGAAGAGCGGCCCTTGTGCTGGGCAGCGCGCAGGTCTGCATTGGCAAAACGGCCACTGGCCTCTTCCTGATCCAGCAGCTGCTCAAGGTACGCGGCATCGATGCCGGTTTTCGCGCACAGGGCAATCACGTGGGACGCCTTCAGGATCTTGGGCTCGTTATACGCATAGGCGCCGGTGGCCGCCTTGGCGATACGCGCCTTGCCCTCTTCGGTGGAGGCGATCACAAAGTGCCAGGGCTGCGAGTTGACCGACGACGGGCTCATCTGCAGCAGTGCCATGATCTCGTCGATCTTGCCCTGCGGGATCTGGTAGCCGGCATCGAATACCTTGGTGGTGTAACGCGCTTTGGAAACCTGCTGAATCATCATGCTGAACTCTTCTCTATATAACGGGTAACGGATTATTAACCCGGAGGGTTAATAAGTGAAACAGGGATGTTTCATCATTGGGCCTTCTTCTGCCAAAGATGGCCCAATGCGAGCGCCACAGAAACCAGCACCGCTGCGCGCCCATGCTCTTCGGTTAAAGAGCTGTGGCGCGACCTACAAATAGGTAGGGAACCTATTTTTAGGTGAGGTTAATAGACAATCACGATGACGGTAGCCGCACCAATCGGACTGCAAAATCCTGTCCTGAGCGCGACAGGCCATTGCGCTGCAGCGGTTTGACACAGCATACTCCATGCTTAACGATTGAATAACAGCCCACCACAAACATCACTTTCAAATAAAATTTTACAATGAAAGCCTTCAAAGACATCGAAATTTTCACCCGCACCGCAGAGCTTGGCAGCCTGTCCCAAGCGGCCAGAAGCCTGGGGCTGACCCCCGCGGCCGCGAGCGCCGCGCTGAAAAGGGTGGAAGAAGACGTGGATGCCCTGCTGATGATTCGCTCGACCCGCAGCCTGCGCCTTACCCAGGAAGGCGCACTGTATCTGCGTTACTGCCAGCAGGCGCTCAAGCTGATGACCGAAGGCCGGGATGCCACCCACGCCATCCACGCCGCCGCACGGGGTACGTTGCGGGTATCGGTCTCCTCCGATTTTGGCCGTAACCTGCTGGCCCCCTGGCTGGACGACTTCCAGGCCCGGCACCCCGAATTTCAGATACGCCTGTACCTCTCGGATCAGGTATCCAACGTCGTCAAGGAGGAAGTCGATATCGCCATTCGCTATGGCGTACCGCCGGACTCAACGCAGATTGCCGTTCCCCTGGCCGCGAACAACCGGCGCATTCTCTGCGCCTCACCCGAGTTCATAGCCCGCGCGGGCGCGCCTGCAACCCCCTACGATCTAGTGAACTTCAACTGCCTGTGTTTCATGGTGGGCGAGCGGGTGCACGAACAGTGGCAGTTCACCCACACCCAGAAAGACGACGAGGTGCTGGTTGCGGTCAGTGGCAACTGTTCATCCAATGACGGCGACATGGTGCGCCGCTGGGCCATCAGCGGCAAGGGCATCTCCTGCAAGTCCGAGCTGGATGTAGCCGGCGATATTCGTGCCGGCCGCCTGGTACGGGTCTGCCCGGACTGGCAGGGCGAACTGGCACCGCTCTACCTTGTGGTTGCCGACCGTCGCCAGCTCAGCCCCATGGTCCGGGTGATGAAAACCTTCCTGCAGCAAAAGTGCGAGCAGCTCGTGCAGGGCGCCGACACAGAACGCTAGTCATGGATATTGATGTGGACCACCTACTTGGGTGTCGCACCGGTAATGAGGCTGCCGCGGTGGCGGATGGACCCTGGCCAAAACCGTGGCGAAAGGGGTTCACCGGATTGCAGCAGTTCGACCGAAATACCATTCGGGGAGCGCACGAACGCCATGAAACCATCGCGCGGCGGGCCTTGTTGTCAGCCTGATGCCCGACTTCAAGCCCACGCCGGCAGAACTCTGGCTGGTGTTTCCCAGCCGCCAGTCCATCACTCCCGCAGCAAGGCTGCTGCGGGACAGCTTCCAGCTCAAGTGCAACACCATTCTGATGCAACTGATCGAGCGCGGCCTGCTGGATGAAAGCGCACTCCGCTAGCCCGTCAAAATGGTGGCCTCAGCGGCCTGGGCCGCCCGCTCGATGGCATGGCGCAACCACCCCTGCGCCGGATGGCTGCTGAGCCGCTCATGCCAGACCAGGCCCAGGCAACGGAACTCGACCGGCGCCACCACCGGGCAGTCAAACATCACGTGCTGTGCGGTCTTCATGCGCTGCACGAAAAGGGCCGGCGCCGTCAGGATCAGGTCGGTTTGCGCAATGATGGGCGGCGTGGCGGTAAAGTGATTGATCACCAGGCTGATATTGCGTGTGAGCCCCACCTTAGCCAGCTCGTCATCCACAAAACCCCAGGGATCCCCCCGCGGGCTGACCAGCAAATGTGACGCCTGCGCATAGCGTTGCAGATCCGGCCCGCTGTCCGCCAGGGGATTCCCCTTGCGGGCCAGACAGGCGTAACTGTCTTCGATCAGGCGCGTCTGGCCGAATCGCGGCGCGATGGCATCAAGGAAAGTGGGCGTGGCAAAGTCGACATCGCCCTGGTCCAGCGCCTCCATCCAGCGGCCTTCGAGTGGCACAATCTGCACCCGGATGCCGGGCGCCTCCCGGGCCAGCAGGCTCATCAGCGCCGGTGCGACCACCACCGAAAAGTAATCGACCGCCGCGATGGTCACGCTGCGCTGATCCGTTGCCGGATCAAAGTCCTGGGGCTCCAGCACCTGCTTGAGCTCCGTCAGAATGGCACGCAAACGCGGCGCAAGCTCCATGGCCCGGGGCGTGGGGCGCAGCCCCTCCGGACCGCGCAGGAACAGCTCATCTTTTAAATGCCCGCGCAGCCGCGCCAGGGCGTTGGACGTAGCCGATTGTGACAAAAACACCTTTTGAGCCGCTCGGGTTACGCTGCCCTCCTGATAGATAGCATCGAACACGACCAGCAGGTTCAGGTCTAACGATCGCAGGTTCATTCATTCACCATATCCATTCAGAAGATCCAGCCTATCAATTTTACAAATACATAATGCCTGCGTACATTGCTCCAAGGCTCGCCCTGGCCTCTCGGGCAGCAATAATCACCCGAACTCAAAGGATCCGCGCCATGGGTAATCACGCACCACAGACACC
>JBFGZM010000024.1:0-18813 GCA_041586815.1 Marinobacterium sp.
TAGCTCTGCATGTAGCCCTGCAGACGATCCAGTACCGCAAAGCCAAGAGCTTCACGACCTTCGGTCAGCAATGAGTGCATTTCGGAGCTGCCGACCACCTGGCGCAGGGCAGATTCGGACGCATTCGCCAGACTGCCTTCGGGATCACGCACGTTCAGGCGGTAAGCCTTGGGATCGATAATCAAATACTGAACCGTCACATCGATATCCACGATGTTTTCGTCCTCGGTCAGCATCAGGGCACGGTGATCGAGCGTGCGCACCCGGGTCACATTGACCTTGGTGACTTCGTCAATCATCGGCGGGTTCCACTGCAGACCCGGATTCACCGTTTCGTAGTACTTGCCAAGACGCAACACCACACCACGCTCCTGCTGGTCGACGGTATAGAAGCCCATACCCGCCCAGCCCAGCACAACCACCACCACCAGCACCCACAGGAAACCGGAACCGGAAGGCGACGAACTGCCGCCACCACCGCCACCGGAACCCACCTTGCCAAAGATGCTGTTCAGCTTGTCCTGCAGCTTGCGCAGGGCCTCATCGAGATCAGGAGGCCCCTGATCCCCACCGCCCCGGGGTCCGCCACGCTTGTCGCCATTCCAGGGATCATGGTTTTTACCGTCCCCATTCCCGCCGGGCTCATTCCAAGCCATAGTGCTCTCCGTTAGAAAACGCTTGATTCAACTCAAAAAATTGTAGATAGCCACCGGGGCCCACGCAAGCCTGAGTCAAGTTTCTCAAGACGCAGCCTGCACCAGATACGACTCGGATGGAATACCGAGTCGACTGAGCAGCCGCAACAAGTCTTTCTTCTGCAACCGAACCTCAACCTGTATCTGCCCGGAGGCGTCGACACTTTCGCGCAACACCGCATTGAGTGCATACAGGTGTGCCCGCAACTGACCGGCACTGGCCGGCAGGTTCAGGGTCTGATGAAAAATATCATCCGACAGCCGCTCGCTTACCGCCTGGTAAAGCAGCTCGCTGCCCTCCCCCGTGACCGCCGACACCCAGACACGCCAGGGACGACCTTCGTCATCACGGTCGATGCGCGCCTCCTGCCCGTCAAGCCTGTCAATCTTGTTATAGACTTCCAGTACGGGCACTTCGCTGGCGCCGATTTCCTGCAGCACATGTTTTACCTGCTCAATATGACCGCTACGCTCATCGTCATAGCAATCAATCACATGCAGCAGCAGGTCCGCCTCGGAGGTTTCCTGCAAGGTGGCACGAAACGCCTCAACCAGCTTGTGCGGCAGATGCCGAATAAACCCGACGGTATCCGCCAGTATTGCAGGCCCCACATCCGCCAGCTGAATCTTGCGCAGCGTCGGATCCAGGGTGGCAAACAGCTGATCGGCCACATAGACGCTGGATTCGGTCAGGCGATTAAACAGCGTTGATTTGCCGGCGTTGGTGTATCCCACCAGCGAAATGGTCGGCACCTCGGCACGCTGGCGCGCACGACGGCCCTGGTCGCGCTGTCGTCGCACCCGATCCAGCCGCTTGACGATGCTTTTCATCCGCGCCCGCAGCAAGCGACGGTCGGTTTCAAGCTGAGTTTCGCCTGGCCCCCGCAAGCCGATCCCGCCTTTCTGACGCTCAAGGTGGGTCCAGCCGCGTACCAGCCGCGTCGACATGTGATCAAGCTGCGCCAGCTCTACCTGCAGCTTGCCTTCATGGGTACGGGCACGCTGGGCAAATATATCCAGTATCAGACCGGTACGATCCAGCACTCGACACTTGATCTGCTGCTCCAGATTGCGCTCCTGAGACGGCGACAGGGCGTGATTGAAGATAACGATCTCTGCTTCATGCAGCGTGACCAGTTCAATCAGCTCTGCCAGCTTGCCAGTGCCAATAAAGAATTTGGAACTCGGCTTGGCACGACTGCCGATGAGAAATTCCACCGGATCCGCGCCTGCCGAGAGTGCGAGCTCTTCAAGCTCCTGGGGACTTTCAGCCTTGTTCTCGTCACCGAAATCGATGTGCACGAGAATGGCCTTTTCTCCAGACTTGGGTCGTTCAAAAAACAATATGACCTCAGTCCGGCTGTTTCTCGTCGGCCTGCGGCAGTTTCACCGGACGGGCAGGAACGACGGTAGATATCGCATGCTTGTAGACCATCTGACTGACGGTATTCTTCAGCAGAATAACGAACTGATCGAAAGACTCGATCTGCCCCTGCAGCTTGATACCATTCACCAGGAAAATCGAAACCGGCACACGCTCCTTGCGCAGAACGTTGAGATAAGGGTCTTGTAAAGACTGCCCTTTTGACATTGCAAACTCCTTCCAGAAAATCGTTATAGTTTATGCAGGTCAGGACTTCGCCAACAATCCCCCACAAAGCCCTGCCTTCCGACCGCCATCCACACCAATGCAATTGCGCGCCAGCCGAACATTATATAATGGCTGACTCTACTAATTTCAAGGCTTTAGATACCAGCTGCCGATCATTCGTCTGCAACCAGTGCAGATCGTCCCAGCTGCGCAGCCAGGTTATCTGGCGCTTTGCCAGCTGCCGGGTGGCTACGATACCCTTGAACACCATGGTTTCATAGTCCCAGCGTCCGGCCAGAAACTCCCATACCTGGCGGTAACCGACGCAACGTACCGACGGGTGCGACAGATCCAGATCTCCCCGCGACCAGAGCACGCGTTCGACTTCATCCACAAGGCCTAGTTCCAGCATCTGGTGAAATCGTTGCTCGATGCGCTGGTGCAACTCCGCCCGCTCCGGCGGCATCACCGCAAAAGAATGAACCTGATAGGGCAAAACTGCCAGCTCCTGCTCGCGCCACAACGCACTCATGGGCCGACCACTGAGTTCAAATACCTCCAGCGCCCGCTGCACACGCTGGGAGTCATTCGGTTTGAGGCGCGCAGCGGCCTCCGGGTCCACCTCGGCCAGGCGCCGATGCATGGCAGGCCAACCCTGCAGGCGGGCCTCAGCGTCCAGCCGGGCGCGCACTGCAGCGTCAGCTTCCGGCATATTGGCCAGCCCCTGCTGCAGCGCATTGAAATACATCATGGTGCCGCCCACCAGCAGCGGGATGCGCCCCGCCGCAGTAATCTTCGCCATTTCATCCAGCGCATCCTGACGAAATTCCGCCGCCGAATAACTCTGCTCCGGACCACGTATATCAATCAGCCGATGGGGGTAGCGCTCCAGCTCTGCCGCAGCAGGCTTGGCGGTACCGATATCCATGCCACGATAAATCAGGGCTGAGTCAACACTGACAATGTCGCAGGGCAAGGCGTCATGGAGCTCCATCGCCAGGGCCGTCTTCCCCGCTGCCGTGGGGCCCATCAGGAAAATAGCGGGGGGCAAAGTTTTTGTCTTTTGCTCTGCCATACCCCTAGCGCCCCCTCAAAAACAGCTTGTCGAGCTCATTCAGTGACAGCTGCGTCCAGGTCGGACGGCCGTGGTTGCACTGACCGCTGCGCTCGGTGATTTCCATGTCCCGCAGCAACCCATTCATCTCCGGCACGCTCAACTGGCGGTTGGCGCGCACGGCACCGTGACAGGCCATGGTCGCCAGCAGCTCGTTGATGTGGTTTTCAATACGCTGACTCTGACCGTAGGTAATCATGTCGGACAGCACATCCCGGATCAGCTGCTCGATATTGCCCCTGGCAAGCGACACCGGCACCTGGCGCACCACCAGGCTCTCATCCCCCATGCGGGACAACTCGAACCCCAGGCGCTGAAAGACCTCCGCCTGCTCCTCGGCGCAATCCGCCTCGTTCTGACTCACCGCCATGCTCAAGGGCACCAGCAGCGGCTGCGAGCGCACCACCTCGCTCTCATAGGCCTGTTTCATGCGCTCGTAGACGATACGTTCGTGGGCGGCGTGCATGTCCACCAGCACCAGCCCCTGCTCGTTCTGAGACAGAATGTAGATGCCGTGCAGATGGGCCAGGGCATAGCCCAGCGGCGGTGCCACCTCGCCCTCAGCCTGAGCAACAGCCAGCGCCGTGCCCTGGCCACCATTGCCCGGCACATGCAGGGCACCGTAACCATTGATCTGGTCCCGCACCGCACCGACTGACGGGCCCGCCTGGCCCCGATAGTCGCCGCCAGGCATGGCACCACCAAACATGGCACCGCCCTGCTGCGCACCGCTCAGAGGCATCCCTGCCTGATCGCGTGGCGCCTGATTCAGCGACATCCGCCCCTGCTCGAATTGCTGCTCAGCAGCAACCTGCCCAGTTGCCCCGCTCTGTGCATCCGGTGATGCGGATGCCGGTGCCGTAGCGTCCTGCGGGCGCACATCGGCAATGACCCGGTGCAGGGTACGGAAAATGAAGTCATGCACCAGGCGACCTTCGCGAAAGCGCACTTCATGCTTGGTGGGGTGCACGTTCACATCCACCAGCCGCGGGTCGAGTTCAAGGTAGAGGACAAAGGCCGGATGACGCCCGTGAAAGAGCACATCCTGGTAGGCCTGGCGTACCGCGTGGGCCACCAGCTTGTCACGGATAATCCGGCCGTTGACGAAAAAGTACTGCAGGTCCGTCTGGCTGCGGGAAAAGGTCGGCAACCCCATCCAGCCCCAGAGCCGCAAGCCACTGGCCTCGGCACAGAGATCCAGTGACAGGGCCTGATCGATAAAGGCTGGCCCGCACACCGACGAGATGCGCCGCTCGTGCTCCTGCTCGGTACGGGCGGGCCGCAGCTGATGAATCACCCGGCCATTGTGGCGCAGCTGGAAAGCCACGTCGGAGCGGCTCAGGGCCAGGCGCTTGACCACCTCTTCCAGGTGCTTGAATTCGGTTTGCTCGGTACGCATGAACTTGCGCCGTGCCGGTGTATTGAAAAACAGGTCCCGCACCTCGACACAGGTACCCTGCGGGTGTGCAGCGGGGCTCACCACCGGCTCCATGTCCCGCCCCTCGGTCTGCACCTGCCAGGCACTGGGCGCATCACCGCGACGCGATGTCAGCGTGAGACGGGACACCGAGCTGATACTCGCCAGCGCTTCGCCACGAAAACCGAGACTGTTGACCGCCTCGAGGTCCTCCAGCACCAGAATCTTGGAAGTGGCATGGCGGCTGAGCGCCAGCGGCAGATCCTGCTCCTCGATACCGCCACCGTTGTCGCGCAGGCGGATCAGCTTCATGCCACCCTGCTCGACATCGATCTCGATCTGGGTGGCACCGGCATCAAGGCTGTTTTCCAGCAGTTCCTTGACCACCGACGCCGGGCGTTCGACCACTTCGCCGGCTGCAATCTGGTTGGCAAGACGTGGCGACAGCAACTGTATTCGTGACATAGATAAATGCATTACCGGTTAGGGAGCCTCTGAATCGGGCCACAGCAGTTCGCTGCGCCCCTTGCAGCCCTTAGCTTGACGGAATCTTGAGTACCTGGCCAATGCGGATCTTGTCATTGGACAGGCCATTGACGGCGCGCAGCGCCGAAAGGGATACCCCGTTACGGGCGGCGATCACCGACAGGGTATCCCCGCGGGAGACCTTGTGGGTGCGATCAGACAGGGATGCCAGCTGACCACCGCCGTTCTTGCGATGGGCCAGGTGAGTCATGGCCGGCGGCCGGTGCCAGAAATAATCTTTCACGCCCTCGGCGATGGCTTCGGCCATCTGACTTTGATACTTGCGTGACTTGAGCTTGCGCGCCTCATCCGGGTTGGAAATAAAGCCTGTCTCCACCAGTATCGACGGGATACCCGGCGATTTCAGCACCACAAAGCCTGCCTGTTCGACAAACGGCTTGTGCATGCGGGCAAACTTGCCGATGTTCTTGTGCACCCGATCCGCCACCTGCCGACTGCCCTCCATGCTGAAGGTCATGGACATGTCCAGCAGCACACCCGCCAGTACCTCATCCTTGTCGTCCAGGCTAACAACACCACCGATGGCATCGGCGCTGTTTTCTTTCTGCGCCAGCCAGCGGCCCACCTCGCCGGTGGCGCCACGGTCAGAAATGACCCAGACAGAGGCGCCGTTGGCACGGGAATCCTTGAAGGCATCGGCATGAATCGATACAAACAGATCCGCGTTATGCTCGCGCGCCAGCTTGGTACGCCCGCGCAGGCTGACATAATAGTCGCTGTTGCGCACCATCACTGGCTTGTAGCCCGGGGTCGCATCCAGGCGGCGGTAGACTTCCTTGGCGATGGCGATAACCACATCCTTTTCGCGCAGACCGCCGGGGCCCAGGGCGCCTGGGTCCTCACCACCATGACCGGCGTCAATCACCACCACCACATCACGCAGCGGACCGGACTCGCCTGACACCTGCGCCGGCGCCGTCACAATGGCCTCGGCAGGCTTGTCAACGCCGGTTTTCAGCAGATCCAGCACCAGCCGGTGGCCATACTGGTCGTTGGGCGCCAGCGTAAAGCTGCGGGGTTTCACCTTGCTGTTGAGATCCAGCACGATACGCTGGGAGCCATCGGACTGGCGGGACTCGCGCAGGTTACTGACCGGGCTTTGCTCCAGACCCAGCCGATCCAGACTGGCCAGCAACCGGGAGTCCGCCATATCGACCACCAGCCGGTCCGGATTATCAAGACTGAAAACCTTGTGCTTTACCGGGCCCGAAAGATCAAACACCAGACGCGTGTGATCCGGCGCCAGCCAGATGCGCACGTTCTTGATGTCGGCAGCCATCGCTGGCACACCCAGAAGCAGTGCTGCCAGCACACCCAAAATCCCCTTCATCCTGCCCCTCAATCGCGTCACCCCTGTTTTGCGATCCGGTCATTGTCCTTTAACAGCGCCGTCAGAATTTGCTGCCCCCGTGTCGTGCGGCCACAACAAGCAATACTGCGCCCGCGCCCGTCGACCGAGATATCCACTTCCAGATCCGGTCTCGGCAGCCAGCCCGCACCACGCTGCGGCCACTCGATCAGGCAGAGATCGTCCTCCTCAAAATAGTCCCTGATCCCCAGATACTCGAGCTCTTCAGGGTCAGCCAAACGGTACAGGTCGAAATGATACAGCCTGCGCCCCCCAAGATCATAGGGCTCCACCAAAGTATAGGTTGGACTCTTGACCGAGCCCTTGTGACCATAGGCACGCAAAATCCCGCGGCACAGCGTGGTTTTCCCCATGCCCAGATCTCCGTGCAGAAAAATCACTCCCTGTCCCTCGCAAGCGCGCCCCAGCGCCTCACCGAAAGCGACCATGGCGTCCTCATCCCTGGCGCCGCATACAAACCGTTCTGTCATATCATTTATCCGTATACATTTTGCCTGGCAGAGCCTGGTTCGAGTTTACTCTTGTCGCCCATTGACCAGCGCCTGAATGCCCGGCAGCAGATCAGCAGGCAGCAGGCCGCGCTCGCCGTACTGCGCTGCCTGCGCATCCCCGGCACGGGCATGAACAAAAACCCCTAGGCGCGCCGCATCGACCGGCTTGAGTCCTTGCGCCCAGAGACCCCCTATAATACCGGCCAGCACATCTCCCATGCCACCGACCGCCATGCCAGGGTTGCCCGCCGCGCACAGGTGCAACGCATCGCCATCGCAGCTCAGGGTACCGGCGCCCTTGAGCACCGCGACTCCGCCGCAGTTGGCCTGCAGTCGCTCGACGGACGCAAACCGGTCCTGATTGACCGCCGCCACATCATCAGCCAGCAGCCGGGCCGCTTCGCCTGGGTGTGGCGTCAGTATCCAGTTACTGCGACGCGAACTGTGCAGCCAGTTTTTTTCGGCCAGCAGGTTCAGCCCATCAGCATCGACCACCATCGGCTTGTCGCTCTGCAAGGCCTGCAGCAGCAACTGATCGCCCCAGGCATTGCGTCCCAACCCCGGCCCGATCACCAGAATGTCCGCCCGCTCCAGCAAGGGCTCCAGGTCCTGGCCAGAGTTCACGCCATGCACCATCAACTCGGGCTGGCGGGCCAGGGCCGCCGACACATGCTCCGGCCGCGTGGCCAGAGAGACCAGGCCGGCACCGCTGCGCAACGCTGCCTGGGCCGCGAGAATGCTCGCGCCGCCAAAGCCAAGATCACCGCCAACAACCATGACATGCCCGGAGTCACCCTTGTGACTGCTGCGCTGGCGCGGCCCCAGGGCCTGGGCCAGATCCTCGGCCTGGGTCCGGAACGCGCTGACCGGTACATCCTCGTAAACGGCCTCTGGCACCAGCAGGCCGTCGAACTCGACCTGCCCGGTATAATCCACCGCCTGATGGGTAAACAGCCCCTGCTTGAGCCCGATAAAGGTGATGGTCAGGGTCGCACGCACCGCATCTCCGAGCACCGCACCGGTATCACTGCAGAGCCCCGAAGGAATATCCACTGCCAGCACGGGTTGCGGGCTGCGATTGCAGTGCCGGATAGCGCGCTCGGCCATGCCGCGCACGGGCCCTGTCAATCCGGTGCCCAGCATCGCATCCACCAGCACTTCGCCCCGCAGATCCGTATCGGGACTGTAAGGCTGCGCCTGCACGCCCAGTGCCTGACTCCAGCGCCACGCCTCAAGCGCCTCGCCCTGCAGACGGTGCTCGAAATCATCGCTGCCAACACAGAGCAGCTGCACTGCCAGGCCCCGCTGCTGAGCCAGGCCCGCCACGACAAAGCCATCGCCGCCATTGTTGCCGCTGCCACAGAGAATCGTCAGCGACGTCAGTGCCGGCCAGTGATGCAGCAGGGTGGCAAAGGCCGCATGACCTGCCCGCTGCATCAGTTTGAAGCCCGGCAGACCGTATTGTTCAATGGCGGTCTGATCCAGCGCGCGACTTTGTTGTGCCGTGTATAATGTGGCCGGCAATTCCGCTCTCATGACAGGCATAGGTATCTCCTTGAATTGGCCACATTATAAAGGATCGTCCAGCGGACGATACACGTCATGAACCGGCTTTCACCTGAACAGCTCGACCATCTGGCTCAGCAGATCAAAAACTGGGCCCTGGAGCTGGGTTTCCAGCAGTGCGGCATTACCGGCACCGACCTGTCCGCCGAAGGCCCCCACCTGCAGGCCTGGCTGAAACAGGGCTACCAGGGAGACATGGGCTACCTGGAAAACCACTTCGAAAAACGGCTGGACCCGTCACTGCTGGTGCCCGGCACGCAGCGCATCATCTGCGTGCGCATGGACTACCTGCCCCCCGAAACCCAGACCCTGAAAATTCTCAAGCAGCCCGACAAGGCCTACATCGCCCGCTACACCCTGGGGCGTGACTACCACAAAACACTGCGCAAGCGCCTGACCCGCCTAGGCCAGCGCATCGAGGAAGCTTGCCAGACACTCGGTTATCGCGCCTTTGTGGACAGTGCCCCGGTACTGGAACGGCCACTGGCCCGCGAAGCCGGCATTGGCTGGCAGGGCAAGCACACGCTGATCCTCAACCGTGAGGCCGGCTCCTGGTTTCTGCTGGGCGAGCTTTTCGTGGACCTGCCTCTGCCCGTGGATACCCCCCAGGCCGAAGATCATTGCGGACGCTGCAGCGCCTGCATGGACGTCTGCCCCACCCAGGCGTTCCCGGCCCCCCATGTGCTGGATGCCAGACGCTGCATTTCCTACCTGACAATCGAATACAAGGGCAGCATCGACCCACAACTGCGACCGCTCATGGGAAACCGCATTTTTGGCTGCGACGATTGCCAGCTGATCTGCCCCTGGAACCGCTTTGCCCGCCACAGCATGGAAACCGACTTCAAACCACGCCACCAGCTGGATGACATCGAGCTCGTCGAGCTTTTCAGCTGGACCGAAGCACAGTTTCTGCAAAAAACCGAAGGTTCGGCGATCCGTCGCACGGGTTACGAGGGCTGGCTGCGCAATATCGCCATCGCCCTTGGCAACAGCAATGGTGGTTCGCAAATCATTGCCGCACTGCAGGCCAGGCAGTCATACCCGTCCGAACTGGTGCAGGAACATGTGGAGTGGGCGCTGGAACAGTTGCAGCAGCGTGCCCTCAGCAGCACCGCAGCAGCGGCAACTTCAGACAGGGCGCGTCCGGCACACCCTATCCTTATTCATCCCCGGGCCGACAAACTGCCGGACTGAGCGGTGAACGCAGGAAAATCAGCGCAGTCACTGTACTCGCACCGCTCCCACAGACCTTATTACTCCCGTGTTGGCAGACTGCCGGACCGAAACCCTGTCACAGCGCCATCACCCGCCTCACAGCTTGATGAAGTGCTCGCGGTAATAGCTGAGTTCGTTGATGGAATCGCGGATATCATCCAGCGCCAGGTGAGAACCTTTCTTCTTCACGCCTTCCAGCACCTCTGGCTTCCAGCGCCGGGCAAGCTCCTTCAGGGTGCTTACATCCAGATTGCGGTAATGGAAAAATGCCTCGAGCTCCGGCATGTACTTGTCCAGAAAGCGCCGGTCCTGACCAATGCTGTTACCGCACATCGGGGATGCGCCCTGGTCCACGTGCTCCTGCAGGAATGCCAGCGTCGCCAGCTCTGCGTCGCGCTCACCCACAAGGCTTTCGCGCACCCGCTGCGTAAGGCCCGACTGGCCGTGCTGGCGCGTACACCATTCATCCATCGCTTCCAGCGCCTCATCGCTTTGATGCACCGCCAGGCTCGGCCCTTCGGCAATCACATTCAGATTGGCATCGGTCACGATGGTGGCGATCTCGATAATAGTGTCGTGATCCGGTTCAAGACCGGTCATTTCCAGATCGATCCAGATCAGATTGGTACTGCGTGAATTGCTGTCGATGGAACTGCTGTCAGACTGCTTGCTGTTGCTCATGGGACGCCGCTCTCCTGCGCTGGCCACTACTAATTTGCTCTGGAATAGAATACCTTACGTCCTATCCGAATACCTACGAAAGCGCTGCTCCTCAGGCCACGAATCCTTGTCCGTGCCACACGGCGCAGCCGGGAGATTGATGTCAAAGCGCAAACTGACCCGTCGCCAGTCCTGGCGGGTAGAAAAGATTCAGCAGGAACGCACCGCCCGCGCAGCCAGGCGTGATGATGCTGTGGAAGAACAATTGGAAGGCGGTGATCTGGGGCAGGAACAGCACGGTCTGATCATTTCTCATTTCGGCCGTCAGGTGGACGTCGAAGGCCTGGACGGCGATCAGACAGGCATTATCACCCGCTGCCACATGCGCACCAACCTCGGCCAGCTGGTCACCGGTGACCGCATAATCTGGCGCGCCGGCACCGAAGGCGGTGTGGTAGTAGCTCAGCTGCCACGCCAGTCCGAACTCGTGCGCCCCAACCCCCAGGGCGAACTGCGCCCGGTGGCGGCCAATATCGACTTTATCGTGGTCACCATCGCGGTGGAACCCACACCCTTTGCCAACCTTATCGACCGCTACCTGGTGGCCTCGGAGCTTAGCGGTATCGAGCCTGTGATCCTGCTGAACAAGTCCGACCTGCTGAACGAAGGCAACCGCGACGAACTGCTCGCCATGCTCGATAATTACCGTCGCATTGGTTACCGGGTACTGACCACCTCGGCCAACGGCGAAGACGCCCTGACCGAACTCAAGGCCCTGCTCAACGGCCGCGTCAGCGTCTTTGTGGGCCAGTCGGGCGTAGGCAAGTCATCCCTGATCAACAGCCTGCTGCCGGGAGTCGATATCCGTGTCGGCGCGCTATCCGCCCAGACCCGCAAGGGCCGTCACACCACAACCACCGCACGGCTGTTCCATTTCCCCGATGGCGGCGACCTTATCGATTCGCCGGGCATCCGTGAATTCGGCCTCTGGCATCTGGAACCCGAGCGCCTGATCGAAGGTTTTCGCGAGTTTCACCCCTACCTGGGACTGTGCCGTTTCCGCGATTGCCGTCACGAGCAGGAGCCGGGCTGCGCCATCAAGGGTGCGATCGAACAGAATGAAATCAGCGCATCCCGGGTACGCAGTTTTCAGCATATCCGCCAGACCTTGCTGGCACCTGACAGCAGCCACTGACAACAGGGCCTCCCGATGCACGACCCGTCCAGCGAGACCGCAGACAGCAGCCCCCGGGCCGAGGCCCCCCTGACAGGCGCCGAGGCCTGGACGACCTATCTGGCAGCACGCCCGCTGCCCACTCGCCACTCCAGCCTGCAGCGCCTGAAACGGGAAACCGTCTCCGATCGCGGCACCCTGATGAGCATTACCGCAGTGATCAAGGCAGACCCGGTACTGTGCGTCCATGTGGTGCGCCAGGCTCAGGCGCTGCACGCCAGCAAGGGGTCCGATGTCACCGGTATCGATCACGCTATCGGCTCCCTTGGCATGGAGCGCCTCGGCCAGCTGGCCGCCGATTGCCAGGCCCTTCGCGTGCATCCCAGCTGCATCGCCGAGTTACAGTACTTTCACGCCGTCGCCAACAGCCACCACGCCGCTACCCAGTGTGCCCAGTGGCTGCGGGCGCGCCATGCCACCTACGCCGAGAAAGGCTGGGTTGCCGCCCTGTGCTATGGCATTGGCAGCTGGGCCCTGTGGCGCCATGCGCCGCTGCACATGCACCGAATCAATTGCCGCATCCATGACGCAGGACTGGACCCCATCGATGCCCAGATGGAAACGCTGGGCTGCAGCGTACAGCAGATTTCTGCAGGCCTGGCCCAGGCCTGGCAACTGCCGCCGCTGATCATTGGCGCGCTGGATGACGACACCTCGCCCTCGCGACTCACCCTGGACAAGCTGCACCAGCGCAGCCTGAGCGACCCGCGCCTGAACAAGGAGGAATTGCGCCGCCTCAGCCATTTGTTGCAGCAGCATTTTTTCCCGGTCAAGCTGGCCAACTGGCTCGTCGACACCACCCAGCTGGGCTGGAGTACGGCCCGGGCGCGCAACATGTTCGTCATCGTCAACGACTACCTGGGCAAGGAGCTGCCCGACACCAGTGCGCTGATCCATCAGACCTGCGCACTGGCCGCCCAGCAATACCATGTACCCGGCACTCTGGCCCCTGCCACCGAGATGTTCTTCATTGCCTCCGACCACCAGCGCCACCAGCCCCTTGGCGAGGCGGAACTGCAGCGCTACCGCGGCACCTTTCCTGAGCCGGCCCCGCTACCTGAGCCTCCTGCGGCCAGCGCACAACAGCCCGCGACCTTCGCCGATGCCGAGGCTTACCAGCAGATCAGCAAACGCCTGCAGCAGGGCTATAACCTCTATACACGCCCCGCCCATATACTGCAGGGACTGTTGCGCGGACTGTCCCAGGGGCTGGGTCTGCGCCGGCTGGCACTGCAGGTTGTACGCCAACAGCAGCAGCTCAAGACCGCCCAGGTGATCGGTATCGATGACGACGATCCCATCACCCGGCTGGAAGCCGACCTCGACAGCTCTGCGCTGCTCAAACAGCTTTGTGCCCGCCCCGGCTGCATCTGGCTAAGCGCCAGCACGCGCCCCCGCCTGCTGCCCATGCTGCCTCTCGCCTACCGCCAGGCCATGGGTCAGCAGGATGGCCTGATGATGTGCATCTTTGCCCACGACAAACCAGTGGCACTGATCTACGGCAACCTGGGCGACCCGCCCCAAGCGCTGGATAACTTTCACCGCGACCAGTTCAGGGCCCTGTGTACCGCTGCAAGCCAGGCGCTGGATCGCATGCTGAGTCAGGGCTGAATTCGGGATCCAAAGGCCTCCCGGCGAGCACAGATCCCAATTTTTAAGGCCGGCATGTAAAATCTTCGCGAAACCTATATGATCGCCAATTCTCAGCGCTTACGGAGACTCAGATGCCCCCGCTCCCACTCGTGATCGATCCATCCCAACTGGCGTCACACCTGGACGACCCGTCACTGCTGATTCTCGACCTGTCCAGGACCGAATCCTACCTGCAGGGCCACGTTCCCCACGCCCTGCATGTGGACCCGGCCCAGCTGCTGTGCGGCACGGCGCCGGTGCCCAACAAGCTGCCGAGCCAGGGCCAGCTCAGCGCCCTCTTTTCGGGCCTGGGCCTGACCCCCGAACGCCATGTGGTGGTCTATGACGATCAGATGGGGGCCCTCGCCGGACGCATGGTCTGGACGCTGCACTGTGTTGGCCACCAGCGGGTGTCCTACCTCGACGGCCACCTGAGGGCCTGGACCGACGCGGGACAACCATGCGAGCGCACTCCCAACCACGCTACCGCAAGCCAGTTTGACGCACGAATCGACCGCACCCTGGTGGCCGACGTCGACTATATCCTTGCCCACCTGGGCGATGCTGACCTGCGCATCTGGGATGCCCGTACCGAAGCCGAGTACCGCGGCGAAAAAATCGTCAATGCCAAAAAGGGCGGCCATATTCCAGGTGCACGCTGGTTCGAGTGGACCGACAGCCTGATCAGCCCGAGCGACACCCGCCTGCGCCCCAAATCGGAACTGCTGGCCACACTGCGGGACCGGGGCATCACCCCAGAGTACCAGATCATTACCCACTGCCAGACTCACCGCCGTTCCGGCCTGACCTACCTGGTGGCCAAACACCTGGGTTTCAGTCGGGTCCGCTGCTATGACGGTTCCTGGTTCGAATGGGGCAACCGCGATGACACCCCGACAGAATCCTGAGATTTCACCCTATAAGGACGTTTCAACGTTGAAAGACAAGCTGTTTATCCTTCTGCAACACCTGCTGCCCCAGCATCTGCTGTCACGACTGACTGGCGCCCTGGCAGAATGCCGCATTCCCTGGGTCAAAAATACCTTTATCGGCTGGTTCGCCAGGCGCTACGGCGTCAACATGCAGGAAGCACAGGTCGAAGACCTGCGGGCTTACCCCAACTTCAATGCCTTCTTCACCCGCGCCCTGAAACCGGACGCCCGCATGCCGGACAACACCCCCGGGGGCATTATCAGCCCCGCGGATGGCGCCGTCAGTCAGCTGGGCGCCATCGACCATGGCCGCATTTTCCAGGCCAAGGGGCGCGGCTACGGCCTCAGCACCCTGCTCGGCGGTGACATGGCGATGGCCGAACCCTTTAAAAACGGCCAGTTCGCCACCATCTATTTAGCACCCAGGGATTATCACCGGGTACACATGCCGATCGCCGGTACCCTGCGCGAAACCCTGTACATTCCCGGAGACCTGTACTCGGTTAACCAGACTACGGCAGCGAATGTGGATCAGCTGTTCGCCCGCAACGAGCGCCTGGTGGCGATTTTTGATACCGAAGCCGGTCCCATGGCCATGGTGCTGGTAGGGGCCATGATCGTCGCTGGTATCGAAACCGTCTGGGGTGGCCAGGTGGCCCCGGTGCTGAAAAAGCCGGTACATACCCGCTTCGACGCCCAGCCCGCAGCTGATATCCATCTTGAGCAGGGCGCCGAGATGGGCCGTTTCAAGCTTGGCTCCACGGTCATTCTGCTGTTTGGACCTCAGGCCATGCAGTGGAGCGAAGAACTTGGCGCTGAACAGGGACTGCGCCTGGGCCAGCTGATCGGCCAACAGAGTGCGCTCGAACAACAAGAGACAAAAACCGATGAGTGAATGGCTGGATAAAATTGGCGCCCTGGGCGCCACCCTCAACGACAGCGGCGATCGCGTTGTGCATGTCGCTGACCGGGATTCAGAAACCCGACTCACGCCCCTGGTGCACCAGGGCGTATTCAGCGTACGAGGCCCCGATGCGGAAAAGTTCCTGCAGGGCCAGCTGAGCTGCGACATGAAGGACGTCAGTGCCCTGGGCAGCCGTTTGGGTTCACACTGCAATATAAAGGGCCACATGGTCAGCCTGCTGCGCGTGATGCGCGTACAGGACGGATTCTGGCTGCGCGGTCAGCGCGACCTGCTGCCCGGCGCCCAGGCGCTGCTGAAAAAGTACATGGTGTTTTCCAAGGCCCAGTCCGCCGACATCAGCGACGAGGTAGTGGGCCTTGGCTGCAGCGGTCCGGGTGCGGCCGTGCTGGTTGAAAAGGTGCTGGGACAGGTGCCCAGCGAAGTCGATGGCGTCTATGCCAGCGAAGGCATTCTGGCGGTACGGGTCCCTGGCAAGCGCTTTGAGATCTGGCTGCCCCGCGAACAGGCCCAGGCAATTTTGCCTGAGCTGATCGAGTTCGCCCCACTGGGCACTACCGACGCCTGGGAACTGGCCGAAATCCGCGCCGCCATTCCGGATCTGCGCAGCGAAACCGTGGAAGGCTTTATTCCCCAGATGACCAACCTGCAGGCACTGCACGGCGTCAGCTTCACCAAGGGCTGCTACACCGGGCAGGAAATCGTGACCCGCCTGCAGCACCGTGGCCAGCTCAAGCGCCCGATGTACCGCGCAGTGGTAACCACAGACACCCAACCGGCACCGGGCACGGCTCTTTACAGTGCCGACAAGGACAATGTCGGCAAGATCGTGCTGGCAGCCCCCGCCAGTGCCGGTGAATTTGAACTGCTGGCCGTGATTGTCAAGGATCTGGCCGAGAGCACCCCGATCCTGCTGGGCAGCCAGAGCGGCCCCGCCCTGAGGCTGCTGGACCTGCCCTACGCACTCGATCCCGAGCTGTTTCAGAGCAAGCGCTAAGCCGAGCCTAACCCCGCCATCACCCGGGCCAGGTCGCAAGACACCTGGCCCGGTACCGTTACGCCCAAAACGGGCTGTTGAAAATCTGCCTGGATGGCCAATACGGCGCTAAAAGCCACCTCACAGGCATTGCCTGAACGCACTTTAGTGCGACCCCGAAGGGGTGAATAGAGCGAATAATACCCTTATCTACACCGCGCAAACTGCGGCTTGTCGGAGGTTTTCGCCTTGTCTTGACTGCTTCGCTGACACTTGCAACACCCTGCCAAAGCCTGCGCCCCGGCGGCCCTTCCGACAAGCGTCCAGACAGAAATATCCTCCCGCCCTGCACAACGCCAGGCAGATCACCTCACCCTTTTGGTGATTAAAAAGCGTCTTTGTGCTTATAAAACATCGACATAGCGCAACACAGCCATCAAATGGTGAATTAAATTCACCAAAGCGATTAAAAGTTGTCGTTTGTTGCAGTGCGGCAAAGCCCCTATTATGGCTCCATACAAAGACGCACCAACCCAAGGAGATACCCATGAGCCACAACATCGAAAAACCCACCCTGGTTGAAATGCTGGACCGCCTTGACCTGTCCAACATGAGCGAAACTGAAGTGATTCGCATGCGCGCCGAAGCAGAACGCGCTGAATACATTTCCAATGCCCTGCACAGCCTGATCGGCAAGATCAAGTCACTGTTCGGCACGCGCAAAGACACCGTCGCATCGGGTGTAAGCCACGCCTGATCAGGCGCTGGCTCACCCCAGGTGAGCTTGCAAGACTGAAAACCGCAATACCCTGTTCATCGAAAGCTCTCGCAAACACGCGGTATCCGTGACGGCACAAGCCACTGATCGTCGCAATTCTGCCGCCATTAACGGATTGTACCGCTCAGGTACGCACGGGAAAGTCTAGGCGCTCAGGTACTTGCGCAGGAAGGCGACATTACGCCGAAAATAGGCATCCAGGATAAAATCAAAGCGTGAAAACGCCATCACGAAAAAGAAGATGAAGCGCACCCGCTTGCGAGATATCTTCACCTTTTCCCGATGTCCCAGGACAGAGCGGTCCCTGTTTATCTGTTTCAGGGTCGCAACAGCGAAGAACAGCGGCAGCAGACAAAAGCCCCGCACCGAGCCTTCCTGGCGCGGAATGTGTCGCACATACTCGAACGAATCGACGATATAGTCCAGGCAACGGCGTGACATTTCCCGCAGCGGCGCCTGCTCATCCGCATCCTGATGCACACAGGAGTCGGGCCAGAAAACGATGCCACGTTCATTGTCGGTCGAATAGTCGTTGATGATATTGACGTACTGCAACGCCAGGCCAAAGGCCACAGCATTTTTCTGCAGCTTCGCCAGCGCCGGCGCCGGAATGTCCATTTCTTCGCTAAACACTGCAGTCAGCAGCTCGCCCACGACACCGGCCACGTAATAACAGTAATCATCAAGCTGGCTGAAATTCTCGATCGACTCCCCCCGCCTCTCCAGCTTGTCGCAATACTGCAGCATGCCATCGGCCATGATAAAGACATGCTTTTTCAGAATGCTGCGAATATTGAGCGGAAAAGCGCCGTACTCACCGAGCACCCTGTGGAAGTGAAGCGCCAGTTCGCGCTCGTCGTCGCTGCTATCAAGCAATGCAACAAAGTCATGCCAGCCCGCAACCGGGGCACCTGCACAGAGCGAATCCTTGAAGAGCACAAAGCCTTCGGCCTTGGCATCCACCGACAGCGCCGGATCGTCTTCGATGGTGTCAGCGATGCGGCACAACAGGTAGGCCACGCAGACGTAATCCCTGATGGGATTGCGCAGGGCAACCGTATTGACGTAGAAACTGCGCGACACTTTCTTCAGGGCCTGATAGCAGAAGTCACGCGCCGGCGGATTGGAGTTTTTCATAGTTAAAGCTGGGCTACCTACAGGTCGGCGATAACTGCGCAGGGAGACTGGCCGCTGTCCGGGCAATGCCTGGCACATACGCAGTCATACAGGCCGATTGAGTCTACCGGCTTCGGCATATACTGTCCAAAGCCTGCGAACAAAACCGCACTGCAGACAAGCACTTGCGCAACCACGGGCGCAAACCGGATGAGAGCTGATACAGAAGGTGGCAGAAACGGCGGCAGCGGGTCAGAAAATCCACGCCAACATGAGCCAGATCACCACAAAAAAGCTGGCAAAGCCCGCCAGCATGAACTGAATCTCACCGATAAAGCCATCGCCGGCCGCTATGGCGAATACTACCATCAGGGCGACGGTGACAAAGAACGAGATCACCGCTGCATCCTTGAGTCCAAGCCCTGGCTCCAGGCTGACGCGGCTGATTTCCGCCAGCTGGGGCAACAGCAGCAGCGCCGCGCCCAGCAGCAACACCAGCAGCACAATGATCGCGACAGCCACCGTGCGGGCCTGGCGCCTGTCCCTGGAATCCGAA
>JBFGZM010000025.1:0-18358 GCA_041586815.1 Marinobacterium sp.
AACGGGCTCATGGTACCTGGATCGACGTTGATATACGGATCCAGCTTGAGCATGGTGACTTTCACACCTCGGGCCTCAAGAATGGCAGCCAAGGAAGCGGATGCAATGCCTTTGCCCAGCGAGGACACAACACCACCGGTGACGAAAATGTAACGCGTCATGCAAAACCTGTATGGTCGAAGGTTGAAAAAAAGCGGGAAAATTACGAGCTCGAGATGGGGCTACAGGATAGCAAAAGCCCCCCTTGCAGACAATCGGAACCTTGCCGCGACTGCAGTTCCCGATCGACTGCTGCACCTGAATCACGCTGCTGCTGCCATTGTCGCGAGCAACAGCACCCACGGGAGCCCGGCTAGCCGGGATGCCAGTCGATCACGTAGCCGACGTCTCCAGGCTCTGCCTGCCAGCCTTCGCAGACCCAGAGCCCAGGCGCCGCGACGATCTCGTCGTCACACACCAGCAACGGCCAGGCGTTGCGCAGCCAGGGCAGTACTCCATACTCCTGAAACAGTTTTTTTAGCGGATGGGACCCGCTGCGACCCGCCGGTCGACAGCGCTCTCCTTCTCGCCGGTACCGCAAACCAAGCCCCTCCAGGGTGCGCAGTCTCGGCACAGCGGCATCGCACCCAACCGAAATCGACAGCCGACCATGGGCCAGTACAATTTCGTCCGGTGCCAGCACCACCTGCACCAGTGCAGCAGGCCCCGCGATCGGCACTTCAGTATGCAGGAACAGGTCACCGCGATAGCGCCGCAAACGGTACTCGCCAAGGCGTAATTCCGGCTGCCGGTCAGGCGCTGCCTGTAACAGCTCCTGCTCGATGCGAGCCAGCAGCGCTGCGTTGACTGTCACACCGGTACGCCCTGCCAGCCAGTAGCGCAGCAGGTTGCGTTGACGCGCCACGGACAGAGCCGACAGTGCCATGCCGGACAGTCCCGCCTGCGTAATCAAACAGCCTTTGAGATCATCCTGCGCCAGCTCTTCCAGCAACCCGGCAGTTTCTTCCAGCAGGCCCGCGCTCCGCCCCATGCGTGCTGGCGCGTCGGGCCAGCGCTGCATGAGTGGCGTCAGTACGCGGTGACGGATAAAGTTTCGATCGTAATCCACAGCACTGTTGGAGGGATCCTCCACCCAGCTCAACCCCTGGACCCGGGCCCAGGCCTGTAGCTCGGACCGACTGACACCCAGCAGCGGGCGCAGCAGTTGCGCCTCGCCCAGCGCCCGCTGGCGCGGCATGCCCGCCAGGCCCTTGGCGCCGGCGCCCCGCATCAGGCGCAGCAGGAGGGTTTCGGCCTGGTCATCAGCATGATGCCCCAGCAGCAGCATGTCGCCGGGCTCACATTCCCGGGCAAAGGCGCCGTAGCGAGCCTCCCGCGCATCGGCTTCCGAGGCCGAAGCCGGTGCCACATCGAGCACCCGGATCGCCACGCCCAGCGCCCGAGCCTGGTCAACGGCTTGCGCCGCCCAGACATCGGACTCGCTCTGCAGGTGGTGATTAACATGCAACAGCAGAATACGGGAAGGTTCCAGCGTCCGGGCGGCCAGCTCCGCCAGCACCCGGGAATCCAGCCCGCCGCTGTAGCCGATCAGCCAGCGGCGGACATCCGGGTAACCTGCCAACTGGCGTTCAAAACCCTGCAGCAGGGTATCGACCGGCATCCAGGACTGTTCAGTCGCGGCTTAAACCGTAGGACATCAGGCGCTCGTAACGACGTGCCAGCAGCTCTTCGATCGGCAGGGCTTCGAATTTTTCCAGTGCCGTCAGCAGCTCAAGCTTGAGGTTGGCTGCAGTCAGGGCCGGATCACGGTGCGCACCACCCAGGGGTTCGCTGACCACCTGGTCCACCAGGCCCAGCTCATGCAGGCGCTCGGAGGTAATCCCCATGGCCTTGGCCGCATCCGCGGCTCGCTCGGCGCTCTTCCACAAAATGGAGGCACAGCCTTCGGGGGAGATAACCGAGTACGTGGAGTACTGCAGCATCAGCAGCTTGTCGCAGACACCGATTGCCAGAGCACCGCCGGAACCGCCTTCACCCACAACAGTAGAGATGATCGGTGTTTTCAGGCAGGACATCTTCGCCAGATTGAAGGCGATAGCCTCGGACTGGCCACGTTCCTCGGCATCGATACCCGGGTAGGCACCCGGTGTGTCTATAAAGGTCAGCACCGGCATCTTGAAGCGCTCGCCCATTTCCATGATGCGCAGTGCCTTGCGGTATCCCTCAGGACGGGGCATGCCGAAGTTGCGACGAATCTTTTCCTTGGTTTCACGGCCTTTCTGATGACCAATCACCACAACCGGTTTGCCTTCGAGCCGGGCGATGCCGCCGACGATCGCCGCGTCATCGGCAAAATGCCGGTCGCCGTGAATTTCATCAAAGTCTTCGAACAAGTGGCGAACGTAATCGAGGGTATAGGGGCGCTTGGGATGGCGCGCCAGCTGCGAAACCTGCCAGGCGGAGAGGTTGGAGAAAATGGACGCGGTCAGATTGCGGCTCTTCTCCTTCAGTTTGCCAAGCTCTTCCGACAGGTTGATGTCGCTGTCATCGCCGACATGACGCAGCTCTTCGATCTTCGCTTCCAGTTCAGCAATAGGCTGTTCGAATTCGAGGTAATTCGGGTTCATTCGCGTCTGCTTCCGCTCTGCAATTCGGTTACTTGAAGATCATTCTTGAAGAACAATAAACGGGCAATTCTACCCGTTGCCTGCCGTGATAACCACCCCGCACATGCCGGGGTGGAAGCCGCATCAGTAGCGCAACGCCACGGCGCCAGTGCCAAAGCGATCCATCAACTGAAGCACCAGCTCATCGCTGGCCTGCACTTTCCAGTTAGCCCCCAGGGCCAGGCTGGCTTCGGCATCCGCGCGCCGGTAGCGCAGTGTTACAGCCATGCTGCCATTGCCACGATGACTGTTCAGTACGTCCGCCAGTTCGCGCAGCTTGCGCCCCCCAAGACTCTGACTGTCGCCCTGGATTTCCAGGCAGCGGGCATACTGCGCCCGGGCTTCACTGATATCCATGACCCGACTGCCCTTGACCTTGAGGCCGCCGTTGTAGTCATCCTGCAGCACCTCGCCCTCCATGATCAGCACCGCATCCTTGTTCAGTTTGCTGCGGGCCAGCTCGTAGGCCTCCCCGTACAGGGTGACATCAATGCGAGCACTGCGATCATCCAGGGTGACAAAACAGAGCGAGTCGCCCTTTTTGGTTTTCTTCAGCCGCAGATCGACCACAAGACCTGCCATCTTCTGCTGCCGCCCGCGGGCCGGCTGCACATCGGCGATTCTCTTGCCGATAAAGTGACTCAGTTCCTTCTGGTACTCATCGATGGGATGCCCGGTGAGATAGAGCCCCAGGGTGTCCTTTTCGCCGGTCAGGCGCTCCTTGTCGGTCCATTCGCGCACCTGGCGATAATCGGCGTAGGGGTCGCGGGACTCC
Source organism: Marinobacterium sp. (assembly GCA_041586815.1). GTDB lineage: Bacteria > Pseudomonadota > Gammaproteobacteria > Pseudomonadales > Balneatricaceae > Marinobacterium_A. Next base: position 3,442 of record JBFGZM010000025.1, read on the forward strand.
TCCACCGGCATTTCGCCGAACAGGTCGAACATGCCCGCATCCTGGTTGCGCGCACTCTGATCCGCCGCCTTGAGGGCATCGGGGATCGCCTCGAACAGTACCGCACGGCTGGCGCCCAGACGATCCAGGGCGCCGGAGCGCACCAGTGCCTCCATCACTCGCTTGCTAAGCTTCTTGGCGCCCACGCGCTGGCAGAAGTCGAAGATATCCTTGAAATTGCCCTGCCCGTCCTGGCGTCCCTGAACGATGGCATCGATGGGACCCTCGCCCACACCCTTGACCGCGCCCAGACCATAGACAATTTCCCCCGCCCTGTTGACGGTGAACATGTACTCGCTGCTGTTAACGTCCGGCACCGCCGGCGCCAGGCCCATGTTGCGGCACTCTTCGATGAAGATGACCACCTTGTCGGTGTTCTGCATGTCCGACGAGATAACCGCCGCCATAAAGGGCGCCGGGTAATGCGCCTTGAGCCAGGCGGTCTGGTAGGACACCAGAGCATAGGCGGCGGAGTGGGATTTGTTGAAGCCGTAACCGGCGAATTTCTCCACCAGGTCGAAGATGTTACCCGCCAGATCCCGGTCGATACCCTGGCCTTCGCAACCTTCCAGGAAGATGGCCCGCTGCTTGGCCATTTCCTCGGGCTTCTTCTTGCCCATGGCACGGCGCAGCATGTCGGCACCGCCGAGCGTATAGCCCGCCATGACCTGGGCGATCTGCATGACCTGTTCCTGGTACAGGATGATGCCGTAGGTCGGTTCCAGTACGGGCTGCAGACTGTCGAGCTGGTAATCCACGTGCGGCCAGGCCATTTCGGCACGACCATGCTTGCGGTTGATAAAGTCGTCCACCATGCCCGACTGCAGAGGCCCGGGTCGGAACAGGGCCACCAGGGCGACGATATCCTCGAAGCGGCTGGGCTTGAGGCGTCGTACAAGGTCCTTCATGCCGCTGGACTCGAGCTGGAACACCGCCGTGGTTTCCGCGCTTTGCAGCAGGTCGAAGGTGGTCTTGTCTTCCAGGTCGATCAGCGAAATATCCAGCGGCTCTTCGCCAGCGGGCACGCGGATGTTGTTGATCGTTTCCAGCGCCCAGTCGATGATGGTCAGGGTGCGCAGGCCCAGGAAGTCGAATTTGACCAGGCCCGCCTCCTCGACATCGTTCTTGTCGAACTGGGTCACCAGGCCTTCGCCCACCTCGTCACAGTAGGTGGCAGCGAAATCCGTCAGCTTGGTCGGCGCAATCACCACGCCACCGGCATGCTTGCCGACACCGCGGGTCACCCCTTCCAGCTTGTAGGCCATTTCCATGATTTCCTGCGCTTCTTCGCTGGATTCCACGAATTCGCGCAGCTGGGACTCCTGCTCCCAGGCCTTGCCGAGCGTCATGCCCACTTCAAACGGGATCAGCTTGGAGAGCCGGTCCGCCAGACCAAAGGGCTTGCCCTGAACGCGCGCCACGTCGCGTACCACCGCCTTGGCTGCCATGGTGCCGAAAGTGATGATCTGGGACACCGCATCGCGGCCGTAAGTACGGGCCACGTAGTCGATCACCTTGTCGCGGTTATCCATGCAGAAGTCGATATCGAAGTCGGGCATGGAGACACGTTCAGGGTTCAGGAAGCGCTCGAACAGCAGGTCGTATTCCAGTGGATCCAGATCGGTGATTTTCTGTGCATAGGCCACCAGGGAACCGGCACCGGAACCACGCCCCGGCCCCACCGGCACGCCGTTTTCCTTGCCCCACTTGATAAAGTCCATAACGATGAGGAAGTAGCCGGGGAAACCCATCTGGATGATGATCTCGAGCTCGAACTCGAGCCGGTCGATATACACCTGGCGCTTGGCATCGTACTCCGGATCCGCGCGATCGAGCAGAATATCAAGACGCTCCTCCAGACCATCGAAGCTCACCTGACGGAAGTAATCATCCATCAGCATGCCTTCAGGCACCGGGAAGCGTGGCAGGTAGTAAGTCCCCAGCTCAATCTCGATATTGCAGCGCCTGGCAATCTCGACGCTGTTCTCAAGCGCCTCGGGAATATCGGCAAACAGTGCCTGCATTTCGGCGGTCGAGCGGAAGTACTGCTGGTCACTGTAATCCCGCGGACGCCTCGCATCATCCAGGGTGCGGCTGAGGTTGATGCAGACACGCGCCTCGTGGGCGTCGAAATCATCCGCGGTGAGGAACATCACCTCGTTGGTGGCGACCAGCGGACAACCGGTTTCGTGAGCCATGGCGACACTGGCATGCACCAGGTCTTCTTCCCCCTGGCGCCCGGTGCGCTGCACTTCCAGATAATAGTTGTCCGGGAAGATTTCCATCCACTCGCGCAGCACCGCAATGGGAGAAGCCTTGTCGGACTGCAGCGCCCGCCCGACTTCCCCCAAACGCCCGCCGGATAGCGCAATCAGGCCTTGCGAGCGCTCCCGGATCCAGGCTTTTTTCAGTATTGCCTTTTCACTGACGATATTCTGGCCTTCGGCATAGGCCCTGGACACCAGCTCCATCAGGTTGCGATATCCCTTGCCGTTGCGCACCAGCAGCGTCATGCGATACGGCTCGCCGGATGGGTCCGATTCGTTCATGACATGCACATCAACGCCGCAGATGGGCTTGATGCCGGCGTTCAGCGCTGCCTTGTAAAACTTGATGGTGGCGAAGAGGTTGCTCTGATCGGTCACCGCCACCGCCGGCATGCCCGCCGCCTTGGCCGCCGCCACTGCTTCCTTGACGCGGATCAGGCCGTCGACCAGGGAATACTCGGTGTGCAGACGCAGGTGAACGAATTGGGGTGTTGCCATGGGGTCTCAGTCTCCGGGTTGCAGCAGCGCTCGCACCGGGCGAAAACTGCGGCGATATTCAGGCAGGGGCCCCAAGCGACGCAGCGCGGCCAAATGAGCCGGCGTCGGGTAACCCTTGTGTTGCGCAAAGCCATAGTCAGGGTGCAGGCGGTGCAGATCAGCCATTTCCTGATCACGGACCACCTTGGCGATGATCGAGGCGGCACTGATGGCCGGCACCCTGGCATCACCCTTGATAACCGCCTCGCTCGGACAGGACAGCGGCGGGCAGCGGTTACCGTCGATCAGCGCAAAATCCGGCGCCACGCTCAGGCCCGCCACCGCGCGCTGCATCGCCAGCATGGTGGCGTGCAGGATATTCAGCTCATCAATTTCAGCAGGACTGGCCGATGCGACGCACCAGGCCAGGGCCCTGTCGCAGATTTCCTCATACAGCGCCAAACGCTTTTTCTCGCTCAGAGCCTTGGAGTCCGCAAGCCCGGCGATCGGGCGCGCGGGGTCCAGAATAACCGCTGCCGCCACCACGTTACCCACCAGCGGGCCACGGCCAACTTCGTCGACACCGGCCACATGCTTGTCGGCCGCCTGCTCGGCAGCGAAGAAATCAAACCCCTGTGGCTGCATTTACAGCGACCTGTCAGCAAGCAGCTGCACGATCGCATCGGCCGCGCGCTCATCCGCTTGGCAATTGAGGCGGGCATGTATTTCGGTAAAACGCTGGCGCAGCATATCGGCGTGGCTGCGATCTTCCAGCTGCTGCAGCAACAGGGGCCCCAGCACCTCTGGCCGCACCTCATCCTGCAGCACCTCCGGCACCAGCGGCGCATCGGCCAGGAGGTTGGGCAAGGAGATAAAGCGGCTTTTGATCAGGCGCGACAGTATCCGGTGCGTCAGCGAGGCCATGCGATAAGCCACCACCATCGGTTTTTTCAGCAGCATGGCTTCCAGGGTGGCAGTGCCGGAAGCAATCAGAATCACGTCCGCCGCCTGCATCAGCGTGCGGGACTGCTTCAGATGCAGCTCGACCTGCAGGTCGGCAAATTCACCATCGAGCAGTTCGCGCAGCATCTGCAACCGTGTCTCGCTGGCCGCCGGCAGCACAAACCGCAGGTCCGGTCGACGCTGCTTGAGCCAGCGGGCGGTTTCGAGAAACGGTCGAGCCAGGTGTTTCAGCTCGCCGCCACGACTGCCGGGCAACAGCGCTACCACCTCGGCATCTTCGGGCAACCCGAGATCCTTGCGCGCCTCGGCGGTGTCGGGTTCAAGCGGTATCTGGCTGGCAAGCGGGTGACCGACAAAACAGACACGCTGACCGTTGTCCTGATAAAAACGTGCTTCAAACGGAAACAGCGTCAGCATCAGGTCGGTGGTGCGCAGAATCTTGAACACGCGCTTGCGTCGCCACGCCCAGACCGACGGACTGACATAGTGCACCGTGGGTATGCCGGCTTCGCGCAGCGAACCTTCCAGGTTGAGGGTAAAGTCCGGCGCATCGATACCGATAAACAGGTGCGGACGCGTGGTGGTGAAATGGCGCCGCAGATGGCGGCGAATACCCATCAGTTCCGGCAGCCGGCCAAGCACCTCGACCAGCCCCATTACCGACAGGCGCTCCAGCGGATAGATTGATCGAACACCTTCGGCGATCATCAGATCACCGCCGATGCCTTCGACCTCCAGATCGGGAAAACGGCGGCGCAGCGCTGCAATCAGGCCGGCCCCCAGGATATCCCCGGAAGCCTCCCCGGCAACAATGCCGATACGCAGAGATGAGGACACCCGGCGCTACCGGATGATGCCGCGGGTCGAAGCCTGCAGCGAATCGATCAGCAACTGCAGCTCAGGACAGCTGTCGCGCATCTGCACAAGCTGCTCCAGCGCCTGTTCCAGCGTGAGACGCTGACGGTAGACCACCTTGTAGGCCTGGCGCAGGGTGCGCAGAGCCTCGGGAGAATAGCCCCGGCGACGCAGGCCTTCGGTATTGATACCGTGGGGCTTGGCCGTATTGCCGGTGGCCATGACATAGGCCGGTATATCCTTGAGCACCACGCTGCCGGCACCGCACATCACATGGGCACCGATATGACAGAACTGATGCACGGCGGTGAAGCCGCCCAGAATGGCATGGTCCCCGACGTGCACGTGGCCGGCCAGGGCCGCGTTGTTGGCCAGGATGACATGGTCGCCCACCATGCAGTCATGGGCCACATGGGTATTCGCCATAAAAAGGTTATGGCTGCCGATACGGGTGAGACTCTTGTCCTGAATTGTGCCCCGGTGCACCGTTACGCCTTCGCGGAAGATATTGTGATCCCCCACCTCAAGGCGTGTCGGCTCGCCGGCGTACTTCTTGTCCTGGCACTCCTCACCAATGGAAGCGAACTGGAAGATACGGTTGTGCCGCCCGATACGGGACGGGCCCCGAATCACCACATGGGGTCCAATCACCGTGCCTTCACCGATTTCCACATCGGGTCCGATAATACTCCAGGGCCCGACCTCCACGTCGGACGCGATCTTGGCACTGGCATCAACTATGGCGCGGGAGTCGATCAAGGGATTACACCTTTCTATCTGCACACAGAATGGTTGCGGAGCTGACAGTGTCGCCGTCGACGGAGGCGCGTACGGCAAATTTCCAGATGCCGCGGCGCTCGGACAGCTTGCGCGCTTCCAGCCGCAGCTGATCTCCCGGCACTACCGGACGCTTGAAGCGCAGGTCGTCAGCACCTACAAAATAGTAGATTGAACCGTCCTGGGGCTTCTTGTCCATGGTCTTGAAGCCCAGGATACCCGCCGCCTGAGCCATCGCCTCGACGATCAGCACACCCGGCATCACGGGATGGTCGGGAAAGTGGCCGTTAAAAAACGGCTCGTTTACCGAAACATTCTTGATTGCGACGATGGACTCACCCACTTCCAGCTCAAGCACCCTGTCGACCAGCAGAAAAGGGTATCGGTGAGGCAGATACTCCCGGATTTCCTTAACGTCCATCATCATTCTTTATGACCTTCAATAGAATTAAGCTCGATTGTCTGTTCCAGTTTTGCAACACGCCGGGCGAGTTCATCCAGTTGCTTGAAACGCACCACATTGCGTTTCCAACTCCGGTGCGGTTGCAGTCCCGTGCCCGACGAGTAGGCGCCAGGCTGGGAAATCGACTTGCTCACCAGGGACATGGCGGTGATATGGGTCCCAGCGGCAATCGTCAGGTGGCCGGTAATACCCGACAACCCCGCGATGGTGCAGCGCTCGCCGATTTTAGTGCTTCCGGCTACAGCGGTACAGCCGGCAATCGCTGTGCCCGCGCCGATTTGCACGTTGTGCGCGATCTGAACCTGGTTGTCCAGCTTCACACCGTCCCCAATACAGGTGTCGTCCAGCGCCCCCCGATCGATGGTGGTACCGGCACCGATCTCGACATCGTCCCCCACCCGCACGCCGCCGAGCTGACAAATCTTTACCCAGCGGCCCGATTCAGGCGCGAAGCCGAAGCCATCGGCACCCAGTACGGCACCGGCATGGACGATACAGCGCGCCCCCAGCGTGACGCTATCATACAGCACCACGCCGGCCTCGATGCGGCTGTTTTCGCCCACATGACAAGCTGCCCCGATCACGGCATGAGGACCAATAAAAGCGCCAGCAGCAATCACGCTGCCAGCCCCGATAACAGCCTGAGCGGACACCTCGACCGAGGGGTCCAGTTGCACATCATCCGCCACTACGGCACTGGGGTGAACACCGGGACGGCCCGGACGGCGCCAGTCAAACAGCTGACTCACGCGGGCATAGGCCAGGTAAGGATCATCCACCAGGATCGCAGCCCGGGGCACTGAGTCGAGATGTTCCGGCCGCACCAGTACGGCGGCGGCCGCGCTCGAACGCAACTGGGGCAAATAACGACCATTGGCGAAAAACGAAAGCTGGCCTGGGCCAGCTGATTGCAGAGTTGCCAGGCCGGAAACCCGACAGTCCGGATCTCCGTGCACCTTGCCACCGATCAGATCGGCGATATCCTGAAGTCTGATAATGCGAGTACCCGCCATAGGGCCCTACAGCTTGTTCAGCTGTTCAATGACCAACGGGGTGATATCAAGCTCGGTACGGATAAATACCGTCGCCTGCTTGGCCAGCACCACATCAAATCCCTTTTCCTTGATCAGTTCTCGAATGACCTGGTCCAGCTTGGGGCGCATTTCCGTCAGAAAGGCACGCTCTCGTTCGGCCCGCTTCTGCTGCAGCTCCTGCCCCATTTTCTGATACTGGCCGTAGGCCTTCTGAAACTGCAGAGCAAGCTGCTTGGCATCGTCACTCGACTGCAGCCCCTTGTTCTTGCGCAGCTTGTCCTGCAGCCCCTTGGCCTGCTTTTCCATATCGACAACCTGCTTCTCCTCGGACGCCAGCTCGCGCTTGAGCTCCGCCCGAAAACTGGCGGCAGCCTTGGATTTCAGCAGGGCCTCTTCAACACTCAGTACAGCAATGGATTCAGCCGCAGCCTGCAGAGAAAACACTGCAACCAGCACCAGCAGCACGCCACGAATTGCGTTCATCATAGATCCTTAAAAGGTCTGTCCCAGGGCAAACTGGAAGAATTCTGTATCATCTTCAGACTGGTCATTCAGCGGCACCGCCAGTGCGATCGACAGCGGCCCCACCGGGGTCAGCCAGCTCAGGCCAACACCCACCGAGTAGCGGATATCGCCAAAATCAACGCCTTCGGTGCAATTGCTCGCCCCCGGCAGGCAATCCGTCGCGTAGACATTACCGGCGTCCATGAACGCCAGGGTACGCCAGCCGGTCTGGTCGCTGATAAAGGGCGTCGGGAAAATCAGCTCCAGCGAGCCCACCACCAGCACGTTGCCGCCGAAGGGGTCCGCATCGGCACTGGAGTCGCGCGGGCCCAGGGAGTTGTTTGAGTAGCCGCGCACCGTTTTCAAACCACCGGCATAGTAGTTCTTGAAAAACGGATAGGCGTTGTCACCCAGGCTGTCGGCATAACCGAAACGGCCACCGGCACCCAGCACCCAGGTTTCAACACTGTTCAGCGGCTTGAAATACTCGGCACGATAGAGGCCCTTCATGTAAGTCAGGTCACTGCCCGGTATCGCAGCTTCGAGCGACAGGCTCTGGGAGTAACCGCTGGTCGGGAAAAGCCCCCGGTTCAGGTGATTGTCTGTCCAGGACGCTTTCAGCATCCAGTTCAGGTAGGTATCGTCACCTTCATCTTCAATGAAGTTTTTAATTTCATCCGCTGTTGTATCTTCAAAGGTATTGATGCTGATGGACTCAAAACCGGCCCCGAAACTCAGGCGCTGGTAGTCGTCAATCGGATAGCCAAAGTTTACACCGGCACCGTATTCATCGGTGGTGTAGCTACTGACATCATCCTCATCATAGTCGCGCTCACGATAGAACACATCGAAGCCACGGCTGACGCCATCAACGGTATAGAACGGATCTGTGTAGTTGAAGCTGTATTCGGTCAGGGTCGAGCTGTTGGACAGGTTGAAACCCACCTTTTTGCCACTGCCAAAGAAGTTATCCTGCTGCACACCCAGCTGCAAAATAATACCGTCGCTCTGGGAGAAGCCCACTGCAGCGGTAAACTGCCCTGACGGCTGTTCAGCCACGGTGTATTCCACATCCACCTGATCGTTGGTACCGGGCACGGGGCGCGTCTGCACATCCACCGATTTGAAGTAACCGGTGCGGGACAGGCGATCCTTGGAACTCTCGATCTTGTCGGCCGAGGCGATGCCCGCTTCCATTTGCGTCAGTTGCTGGCGCACAACTTCATCGGCGGTGGTCGTATTGCCCTTGATCAGAATGCGGCGCACATAGGTACGCTGTCCGGGCTCAACGAAATAGCGCAGGGACACGGTATTGTCGTCTTCATGCACCGTAGGCACCGGGCTGACGTTGGCAAACATGTAGCCATTGTCCCCCAGCTTGCGCACCAGTCGTTCCTGGGATTCGGTCATGCGCTGACGAGAGAAAACCTGCTCGGCCTCAATTTGCAGTTCCGATTCCAGCTCTTCGCGCGGCACGGCCATGGTGCCGGCAAGATCGACATCGCGAACCCGGTACAGCTCTCCTTCCGTCACGTTGACCGTGATATAGACATTTTTCTTGTCCGGCGAAATGCTGACCTGGGTCGAGTCGATGGAGAAATTGATGTAACCGCGATCCAGATACCAGGAACGCAGGCGCTCGATATCGCCGGAGAGTTTTTCCCGCGAGTAGCGATCGTCATCGGTAATAAAGCTCCAGAAGCTCGGCAGTTTCAGCTCGAACAGCTGGCTCAGGGTTTCGTCATCAAAAACGCTGTTGCCGACCACGTTGATATGCTGAATGGTGGCGACTTCGCCTTCGCGAATATCGATATTCAGCGCCACCCGGTTCCCCGGCAGCGTTTCGACTTCAGCAGACACGGCTGCGCCGTAGCGCCCCTGAGCGACATAGAGGCGCTGCAAATCGAGCTGAATGCGGTCCAGCGCAGCACGCTTGAAGACTTCGCCTTCCTGCAAGCCACTCTGTTTCAGGCCATCGAGCAGATCCTGCTCCTTGAGTACCTTGTTGCCCTCAAGGCGAATCAGGCTCACGGAGGGGCGTTCTTTCAGGCGCAGCACCAGAACATCGCCGTCACGCAGCAATTCAACGTCGTCAAAGTAACCCGAGCCGAACAGCTGCCGCGAGGCCCGCGTCAGATCGTACTGCGAGACCAGGTCTCCGGTGGCAATCGGGAAGTTGCGAAACACATTCCCAGGTTCAATCCGTTGCAGCCCCTCAAGACGGATATCGGTTACGGTAAAAGGTGTAATGGCGGCGTGCGCCAGACTCCCCCAACATATCAGGGAGAGAAGAAGCCCCAGTCTGAGTTTCATGAACAACTTCTTATTCCGTCGAAAAAAACAGGCAACCATGCCATTTCTACAGCCGCATCAGGTCATTAACGATTGCAACTGCCATCAGGGTAAACAATAAGGCCATGCCAATTCTGAGCCCGAACATCTGTACCCGTTCGCTCACGGGTTTGCCGCGCAATGCCTCAAGCCCGTAGTAAAACAGGTGCCCCCCATCCAGCATCGGGATCGGGAGCAGATTCAGCACCCCAAGGCTAATACTCAGATATGCCAGAAAGCTGACAAAGGACTCGAGCCCGGACGCCGCCGAAGCCCCAGCCACTTTAGCAATGGTGATCGGGCCGCTCAAGTTTTTTACCGAGATCACGCCCTCGAGCATTTTCCAGATGGACTCGAGGGTGAGCCCGATCATCTGCCCGGTCTTGGATACCGCCACACCCAGCGCCTCTACTGGCCCGTAACGCAGGGTCCGCTCCAGTTCACTCGGCCAGCTGACCGGCTGCACACCGGCACCTATATAGCCGATCGACCCCTCTTCGCTCTCGCGCGTCTGCGGCGTCAGTTCAAGCTGTATCCGGTTTCCATCGCGCTCCACCGCCAGCTGCAGCGTGCTCCCGGCACTGGCACGCACCCGTTCAACCAGTGCCATCCAGTCAGCAACAGCGACACCATCAATACTCAGCACGCGGTCCCCGGTTTGCAGCCCGGCGGCCGCGGCCTGGCCATCGGGTAGCAGCTGCCCGATAACCGCCGGCACCGGCGGCTGATAGGGTCGCAGCCCAATCGCCCGCAGCGGGCTCTCGCGCTCCACATCCACTGCCCAGGCATCGAGCTGCAACGGGTAGGTCACAGGCGTTGACGCATCCGAGTAGCGCACACGCAACTCCAGGGTCCGGCTATCACCAATATGGGATGCCAGACGCAGATTCAGCTCTTCCCAGGATTGCAGGCTATGGGCATCGAGCCCCACCACTTCGCCGCCGGGTTCAACGCCCGCCTCATAGGCTGGAGTTCCCGGCAACACCTGACCGATCACCGGCGCCACCGTATTGACGCCACTGACATACATGAACCAGTACGCCAGTACGGCAAACAGCAAATTCACCACAGGGCCGGCGGCCACTATGGCACTGCGGGCCCATAACGGCTTGTTATTGAAGGCCTGGCTGCGCAACGCTTCAGGAACCGCCTCTTCGCGTTCATCCAGCATTCGCACGTAGCCGCCCAGCGGGATCGCAGCCACCACATATTCTGTGCCCTGGCGATCGCGCCGCGACCAAAGCGGCTTGCCAAAACCCACCGAAAAACGCAGCACCTTGACACCACAGCGCCTGGCAACCCAGAAGTGACCCCATTCATGAATGGTGACCAGCAGGCCCAGGGTAACCAGGGTGGCAAGCAGGGTATGCAGAATACTCATCAAGACTCCATGGGGATGTCAGGCAATCAGCCAAAGCCCAAGCACAAAGACGGGTGCTGCAGCCGTCAGACTGTCAATTCGATCCAGTACACCACCGTGCCCTGGCAGCATGCGACCGCTATCCTTGATGCCCTGATGACGCTTGAGCAGGCTTTCAAACAAATCGCCCAGCACTGACGCAAGCCCCGTACAAAGAGACAGCACGACGAGGTAGACCAGCTGCGGCAGCGGGAGTTCACGACTCAATCCATAAACGGCACCGACCAGCACACAGCAGAACAGCCCTCCCCACAACCCCTCGCGCGTCTTGCCGGGACTGACATGGGGTGCCAGCTTGTGGCTGCCCCAGGTTTTCCCGCTGATATAGGCACCAATATCCGATGCCCACACCAGCAACAGCAGCAACAGTATCAGCACGCCCCCCTGGTCGAGCCGCTTGAGCTCCACCAGCGCAAACCAGCTGCTGACCAGCACCAGATAACCAATACCCAGTCGGCTGCCCCGGGTACGCCAGAACCCCACGCGCGGGTACTTGACCACCCAATAGAGCGCCAGTAACCAGAACAGCACACTAAGCAGCATCAATGCCTGTACCGGCACCCAGGATTTGACAAGGATACAGAGCCCCAGCAGCCCCCCGAGGCCTGCACTGAACCACAGCCGCGACGACAGACGCTTGAAGCCCGCCAGCTGACTCCACTCCCAGGCACCCAGCACCATGGCCGCCGCCACAAAAAGTTCAAAGCCCGACAATGGCAGCAGAAACACGCCTGCCAGGGTAACCGGCGCCAGAACCAATGCCGTAAGTAGTCGCTGTTTAAGCACCGCGTTCCGCCTCTATCTGCTCGCTCGTCTTGCCAAAGCGGCGCTGACGGCCGCAATAGTCCATGATGGCCGCATTCAATTCGTCCTTGCCAAAATCCGGCCAGAAACAATCCGCGAAATAGAGTTCGGTATAGGCCAACTGCCAGATAAGAAAATTACTGATCCGCTGCTCTCCGGCCGTGCGGATACACAAATCGGGCTTGGGCTGATCGGACAGGCAGCTGTAGTGATCAAAAACCGTCTCATCCACGGCATCCGGATCCAGCGTACCCGCCACACAGTCACGGGCAATCGCGGCCGCCGCCTGGGTGATATCCCAGCGCCCGCCGTAATTGGCCGCGATATTCAGATTGAGGGTATCGTTGCCGGCTGTGAGCGCCTCAACCTCCTCCATCTTGCGCCGCAGGGAGGCACTGAAGCGACCGCGATCACCGATAATGCGCAAACGGATGCCGTTCTTCTCGAGCTTGCGTGCCTCACGCTCCAGCGCACGCAGGAACAGTTCCATCAATCCTTTGACTTCGAGGGCCGGACGTTTCCAGTTCTCGCTACTGAAGGCAAACAGCGTCAGGCAACCCACACCCTGCTCGATGCAGCCCTCGATCACCTGACGAACGCTCTCGACACCCGCACGATGACCGGCAAGCCCTGGAAGACGACGGGCTTTGGCCCAACGGTTATTGCCGTCCATGATGACGGCAATATGACGTGGCAACTCCGTGCCCAAAGTATTCTTGGAAATGTTATTCACCGACATAAGACAATACGCGGAGCGCCCGACACCGAGGCACCGGGCATCCGGCGGCCATCAAATTTCCATCAAGTCCGATTCTTTCTGCTCAAGCAGCTTGTCCACTTCAGCAACGTACTTGTCTGTGAGCTTTTGCACCTGATCTTCGGCACGACGACCTTCGTCTTCGGTGATGTCCTTGTCCTTGAGCAGATCCTTGATCGTGCCATTGGCATCACGACGCACGTTGCGAATCGCCACGCGGCCATTTTCCGCCTCCTGGCGCGCCTGACGGATATAACCCTTGCGGGTTTCCTCGGTCAGAGCCGGCATCGGCAGGCGAATCGTATCGCCATTGGTCGACGGGTTCAGCCCCAGATCAGATTTCAGGATCGCTTTTTCGATCACGGTTACCATCTGTTTTTCCCAGGGGTTGATCGCCAGGGTGCGAGAGTCCTCGACACTGATGTTGGCAACCTGGGAAACCGGCACGTCGCTGCCGTAGTAACTGATGGTCAGCGAATCCAGAATACTCGGATGCGCACGACCGGTGCGAATGCGCTTGAAGTGCTCAACCAGAGATTCAGTGCTCTTGGTCATGCGCACTTGCGCGTCTTGAACTATTTCATTCAGCATATTGTTCTCCTACTCCTTCAGCGCCGTCTATCAGCGTGCCTTCGTCCCCGCCCACAACCAGATTCACCAGCGCACCGGGCTTGTTCATATTGAACACCCGAACCGGCATCTGATGGTCGCGCGTCAGACAAATGGCCGTAAGGTCCATGACACCAAGCTGCTTCTCGATCGCTTCGTCATAATTGAGATGCACATAACGCTTTGCCTGCGGATCCTTCATCGGGTCCGCGGTATAGACGCCATCCACCTTGGTTGCCTTGAGCACCACATCCGCTTCCACCTCGATTCCCCGCAGACAGGCTGCAGAATCGGTGGTAAAGAAGGGATTGCCGGTACCGGCAGCAAAGATCACGACATCGCCCTGGTTCAGGTAACGCATCGCATTGCGGCGATCATAGTGATCGACAACGCCGCTCATGGGAATCGCAGACATGACACGGGTATCGATATTACTGCGTTCCAGTGCGTCGCGCATCGCCAGCGCGTTCATCACGGTGGCCAGCATGCCCATATGATCTCCGGTGACCCTGTCCATGCCGGCCGCACTCAGAGCCGCGCCACGAAACAGGTTGCCCCCGCCGATAACCATACCGACCTGCACACCGATACCGACCAGCTGGCCGATTTCGAGCGCCATGCGGTTCAGCACTTTGGGATCAATACCGAAATTGTCGTCACCCATCAGGGCTTCGCCGCTCAACTTGAGGAGAATACGTTTATATCTGGAGTGTCTGTCATTGGCAGGCATCTAGAAGTCTCCGCTCAAACGAGATCAGGTCAGTGTAGCAAGGAGGAAGATTGCGCCAGAAAGGCGCAATCTGTGTAACGAGTTGTGATCAACCCTTGAGCTGAGCAGCAACTTCTGCAGCAAAGTCAGTCTTTTCAACTTCGATGCCTTCGCCCACTTCAACACGGACAAAAGACAGGACTTCGCAGCCCGCCTGCTTGACCAGCTCGCCGACCTTCTGCTCAGGGTTCTTGACGAACGCCTGCTCAACCAGGCTGTTTTCAGCCAGGAACTTGGCGATACGGCCCACGACCATCTTCTCGGCGATTTCTGCCGGTTTGCTGGCCATGTCTGGCTGCGCCAGAATGATTTCCTTCTCCTTGGCAACGACTTCAGCCGGCATGTCGTCCTTGCTGACAACCTGCGGGTTGACGGCAGTGACGTGCATGGCGATATCTTTCGCCAGTTCAGCTTCGCCACCGCTCAGGGCAACCAGTGCCGCCAGCTTGTTGGTGCTGTGAACGTAAATGCCAACAGTGTTGCCTTCAAGCAGGATCGCACGACGAACAGAGATGTTCTCGCCGATTTTCTGTACCAGGGCTTCACGGGCAGCATCCAGCTCACCTGTCATCAGCGCAGCGACATCGGTCTGTTTGGCGGCAAATGCCTGCTCCAGTACCTTGTCTACAAACGCCAGGAAGCCGGCATCGCGCGCAGCGAAGTCGGTTTCAGAGTTAACTTCGATCGCAACCGCGTAGCTGTTGTCGTCGGCCACTTTAACGGCAACAACACCATCAGCTGCTGTACGGCTTGCTTTCTTGGCAGCCTTCATACCGGACGCTTTGCGCAGATCTTCGATCGCAAGCTCAATGTCGCCGTTCGCTTCAGCCAGTGCTTTCTTGCACTCC
>JBFGZM010000026.1:0-18061 GCA_041586815.1 Marinobacterium sp.
ACGCCATTCCCCATATTCGTCTGGATACGGTGCTTAATCTGCTATTGGGAGACAAATGTCAGTGAGCCAGAATCCGCACAACCCCGACACTCGACCGGCCCGTTCCGCGCGAACCTTTGAGCCCAGCGACACACCCCGGGAAGCCGAGGCCACGCCGCGTCGCGCCCGCCGGTTTATCCCCGAGGCCGATGCAAGGCTGGACACAGTGCCCGCGGCGATCACCGCAACCGACCGCCACGATGGCGGCGAAGACATACCCCAATGGCAGCTTGAGCGCATTCCGCTGCGCGGCCTTCGAGCACTGGGGCTGGGGCTGTTGGCGCTGATCCTGGTGATCGCCGGCGCCGAGGTGGTACGGCTGTTTGGCGCGGCCCGCGAGGCCCACTGGCTCGTTGCAGCGGCATTTGGCACCCTGCTGGGGGGCGTCTCAGTACTGGCGCTGCGGGCGCTGCTGTCCTTCCTGGGCGCTCGCAAAAGTTTGAATCAGCTTAATGGTCTGCGCCACCTGGCTGATCGGCTGGGAAACCGGCGCAGCCATTCCCTGCGTACAACGCTGCTGCAGACGATGAAAGCCTACTATCACAACAAGCCCCAGGCCGCTCTGCTGCAGCAGGCGCTACGAAACCTGCCGGATTACAGTGATGACAGCGAGACGCTGCGACACCTGGAGCAGCACTTTGTGCAGCAACTCGATCAGGCGGCCATGCAGATTATCTCGCGCTACAGCGCCCAGACCGGCGCCGCCGTGGCCATCAGCCCCTGGGCCGCACTGGACATGGTGCTGGCGCTTTGGCGAAGTCTCGGCATGATCGACGCCATTGCCCAAGTATACGGCGTGGCACCTTCACTGCCCACGCGACTCAAATTGCTGCGCCAGGTGTTGCAGCAGCTCACCTTTGTCGGCGCCAGCGAAATCATGATCGATCAACTGTCGGACGATCTGGGCAGCGCGGCGCTGGCGGGCGTATTCAGCGCCCGGGCGGGACAGGGCCTGGGGGCCGGAATCTTGTCCGCAAGGCTCGGACTGGCGGCGATGCGGGCACTGCGCCCCCTGCCATTCGACGACGGCCAGCAGCCGGGAATCCGCGCTCTGTTGCGCCCGCTGATCAAAAGGCTCAAGACACGTTTTTCCAGCAAGAATCAGCATGCGTCCACAAAACCGCGCTAACCGGGAGAAGCACAGGCTGCTGGCGTCAACTGGCGATCAATTCGAGCTTTAGCCTGCGCGGCAGGCGCTTGATCTGCCATTCCCGTCGCTGTGCCTGGGCACGATTTTCCAGCTGCTCGTGCCATAGCAGCTCGACGGGGCGGCGGGCACGGGTATAACGGGCACCGAGGCGGTTGTCCGTGTTGTGTTCACGCAGGCGCCGCTGCGGATCCGTTGTCACACCGGTATAGAGGCTGCCATCGGCACAGGCCAGGATATAGACAAACCAGCATGACTCGCTCAAGACTCCGCCCTCCCTGTGTAGGCAAACGCCATTGTTGTCAATTCAACCGGGCGATTCAAGCGGGTGCCTGCCCAGCGGCGGCCGAATGCACTATCATGCGCGCAACCCCTTCACACCTCAGGACAAACATGGCCCGCCGCCGCAACAGTTATTTCCAGTGCCGAGAGTTTCGTATCGAACAGGGCCGGTGTGCAATGAAAGTCACCACCGATGCCAGCCTGCTGGGAGCCTGGGCACCCGTGGAACAGGCTCGCAAAGTGCTGGATATCGGTACCGGTACCGGCCTGCTGGCCCTGTTCGCCGCGCAACGCTGCCAGGGGCGGGTTCATGCCGTTGAGCTGGATCCTGCGGCGGCGGATGAAGCACGGTGCAACTTCGCCGCATCCCCCTGGGCTGAGCGATTCAGCCTCACCGAAGGCGATATTCGCACTCTGCCCGCAAGCCGGGACTACGATGCGATTCTCTGCAACCCGCCCTTTTTCAGCGACTCGACCCGCAACCGCTGCGACCGGCTGGCCCAGGCCCGGCACAGCGACACCCTGCCACTGACAACACTGATCCAGGCCATTGACGGCCTGCTAAGTGACGACGGCCGTGCCTGGCTGCTACTGCCACTGCCGCAGTGCGAGCAACTGATCGAGGCCTTGCCGGCTACCGGACTGCATCCGCGCCACAGGCTCTGGGTCCGCTCCAGCAGTACCGACAACCCGCACCGCGTTATCTTGCAGCTTGAAAGGCAGCCCGGCCCCTGCTCCGAGCAACAGCTCAGCCTCTATACGCAGCATCCGTTGCACAGCCCCGAAGCAGCTCGACTGTTCGAGCCCTATTACACTCGACTGCAGCGCGCAGATATGCCGCAGGATTCAAATCAATAGCACCACCAATAGCGCAAAAAACAACAAATTCGTGCACTGATTAAAAAAAACCTGCACTATTTCACCTGAAACGCCCTGCGTCCCGGTGGAGTCCCATGTCAGTACACAAGCTTGATCGCACAGACCGCAGAATTCTGGAACTGCTACAGCAGGACGCACGCCTGTCCGTTGCAGACATCGCCGAACGGGTTGGCCTGTCGGCAACGCCCTGCAGTCGACGCATCAAACGCCTGGAAGACAGCGGTTATGTTGCCCGCCAGGTAGTGATCCTGGATCCGGCCAAAATAGGCCTGCCCATGACCGTGCTGGTGCATGTATCGCTGGAGGCCCAGACGCAGGAAAAACTGCGCAGTTTTGAGGCCACCATCAGTGAACTGGCAGAGGTCATGGAATGCTACCTGATAACCGGCAGTGCGGCGGATTATGTACTCAAGGTGGTGGTACCGGATCTGGATCATTATCAGCAATTGCTGCTGAATCAGCTGACGGCCATCGCCGGGGTGCGATCAATCATTTCAAATTTCGTACTGCGCCAACCCGTGGATCGTACGGCCTATTCCCTTGATCACCTCGCCCAGCCCTGATTTGACCTCGCTGGCAGAACACCTGCGGCGTGGGCATCAAAGCTCCTCGATCTGGCGTTTAAGATCGTCAATCTTGCGCGTAACCACCTTCTCCAGGTGGTCGAGCTCTTCAAGCAGCAGGGCCTTGCGATCGAGCGAGGAGTTTTCCTGCGCGACCAGTTGATCCAGCTCGGCAACGGCACGCAGGTAGTAAGACGATGACTCGGTTGCCGCGCGGTAGAATACCTGGCCATCTTTGCCCTTGATGTTCTTGTCCAGACGCTGGAACTTGAATTTCTTGCTCTTGGCAAACCACTCGCCATGGTGCCGGTGAAAGTAGAGTTTCAGGATATCCACGTCACCTTCAATACGCGTACTGTAACGCTCGATATCCTGTACGTCGTCAACCCCCATGGCCGCCAAGGTTTCAAACTTCTTCGTACTCATGCCGTCCGCGACTCCGATTAGATCAATCCAAATTTACCCCCAGTATAGCTTCTTCGAGTCACGGATTGCGCCCCCACGGACAGCCTTTTTCCTGCATTCACCGCCCCGGGCAGCGAAGCCGATCTCGACTATACTTTGCACAGCCAAACAGGGACATCTCGTTACAGTACGCGACAGGTTATTTACTGCAGTTTTCTGACTGCCCTGAGCCCGACACTTCCGGTGTCGGCCAGGTTACCCGGTAACTTTTCTTGCACAGGAAGTCGACAGAAAGCAACCGGGGCTGCGCGTGTCCCCACAGTGCCGGACCTTCCGGCTTACTCAATTCGTTGACAGGGCCTCGACATGGACTGCAAAACTTCCGGACTTACTGCCGCAACCATTCTGCGTACACTTGACACGCACCCGGGCGCCGAGTGGGTAACAATTCCCTATCGCTGCCCATTTGATAACACCCATAGCAACCTGCCCCTGATCTCCGATCGCATGGCAGAACGCATCCGGTTCAACCTTCCCTTTGCCGCCAGCACCCTTGAGATCCGCATCCTGGCGGCGCTCACGGGGGGCAAGCTCTATGAGGAGGACCTGCTGATGCTGCTGGGCGGAGACGAGGATGATACCGAAGAAGCCATCGAGGCTTTGCACCAGCGCGGCCTCATCGCGCTGTGTGAAACCCACCATGTCCGCCACTGGCTGCTGGCCATACCCGCGTTCGAGCAGCAATTGCAGCTCGCACTATGCGAGAACTGATACGCACTCGAGAATCTTACAACCTGCCAAGGGTAAAACGCTCACCGCAGCTGTAGACCGCAAGTTCTTCACCGCCATCGGCGGCGGCCTCGGTCGCCGCCATCTCGACGAGTTCATAAAACAGGTTGCGCCCGACCCTGCCCCACATGCCAAAGCGCACCTGCAGCTGCGGCGCCGGTTCTTCGCTCCCCGCCCTTTGCAACACCTGCAGCGGGTGTTCGGGACCGGCAACAACTCGGTCGCCGGTTTTGCTGATGAAGTGCAACTCGGGACCCGCATCCGTTTCAATCCTTTCCAGGCTGACAAACTGAAACGGCAGATCATCCACCTGAATGCCCACCTTTTCGGCCGGTGTTTTCAGGTAGTAGCGCCCCGCTTCGAACCAGAGCACACGGGAGAACAACCGAACCATTGGCGCCCGAGTGATCGGTGTACCCATGTAATACCAGGTACCATCCTGGCCGATCCGCATGTCGATATCGCCGCAGAACTCCGGATTCCAGCGCTCCAGCGGCCCGATACCATCCCCCTGTTGCTGTAACGCCCGGTGGGCTTCATTGAGGTCAAATCCAGCCATAATCAACATCTCCCGGTATTTTTCATGCCCACAACACAGAAGCATTAATGCTGCAGATTAAAATACTTCAACATCAGTGTAAAAGATTTCACCTTATAACCTAATTACATGAAATTCACTCACTGTTAGACTTATCCGCACTTACACTGACAGAACATACGGCCAGCGCTATGAGCATATCGTTACAACAGAAGTTCTCCGATCCGTCCCGTGGCGTTTACTTTGTCGGAACCACGCCTCCCAGGGACAATACGGAGCCTGAAAAAGTAATTGAGATCGCCGACAAGCTGCTGGGCCGCCTGCGCCAGATCGATTATGACGGCCTTATTGTGTACGACATTCAAGATGAAAGCAGCCGTATCAGCAAGCCTCGCCCGTTTCCCTACATGCAGACACTGGATCCGCGGGAATACTCACGCCTGCTGCGCAGCCACTCCAGCCATGCAGTCATCACTTACAAGAGCGTGGCACAGCGTGATCGCGCCGATTTTGAACGCTGGCTGGAGGACTCCCGCAACGAGTACGACATCCAGGACATGGTCATGGTTGGCAGCCCGTCATCCGAGGGCGACATCCAGCTGTCTCTGCCCAATGCCTACAAGGCGCTGGCGCAGCACCCACTGGATTTTCACCTGGGCGGCGTCACCATCGCCGAGCGCCACGCCAGCAAGGGCAACGAGCACCTGCGCCTGCTGACAAAAACAGAACAGGGCTGCCAGTTCTTTGTTTCCCAGGCCGTTTACAATGCCCAGGCCACCATCGACCTGCTGAGCAGCTATGCGCGCGAATGCCGCAGCCGCGGTGTTGCACCAAGACGCATTATCCTGACGTTCACCCCCTGCGGCAGCGCCAAGACACTGGAGTTCATGGAATGGCTGGGCATTTCGGTGCCTGATGCAACGCGCTGGCGCATTCTGGATTCAGCCCACCCGCTGTCCGAGTCCATTCGCGTGTGCCGCGCCAACCTGGACCAGATTCTGGAATCTGTCGCACATCTGGGAATTCCGCTGGGGCTGAATATAGAGAGCCTGACCAACCGCAAGGACGAAATCGACGCATCCATCCGGCTGTTCAAGCTGCTCAAGGCCACCCTGGACCTCAAACTGGCAGAGCAGCATCTGTGAAAGATCAGTCTGGAGTCGGCACCGCAGCACTGGCGGCAGCGCTGTCCAGTTGCCGCAGAAGCGCCTGCAGTTCCTGGTAGCGCTCCGGCTCCCAGAGAATCAGCTGGCGTTCATAGTCGATGCGATAACGCACGTTCATCAGGAAATCCATCCCCAGCAGACCATCGCTACCCACTGCAGGGCCCTGATGCTCAATCACCATGGCACGCACGTGGGTCGGTCTGTAGGGGCCGATCTCGATACGATCAAAGCTGACCAGCTCGGTACTGATGCTGCCGCCGCCCGCCACCCGGGCCCGGCCACCGGGCTGCGAAGCATAATTCAGCCCCGCCAGCGCATTCTTGTGGAACACCGTATTGGTAGCACCGGTATCCAGCACCATCTCGGTATTGGCCTTGCGCCCGCCATACACCACCGTCACCGGCACAACCACCCGGTTGCGGCCAACCTTGACCGGGGTTTCACTCTCGCGCAACAGGCGTTCGATTTTTTTACGCTGTCCGGCAAGACTGGCTTCCCTTTTGCGTTCAGCCCGCGCCGCGGCCAGCTGCGCCTCATCCTGCGCCTGCGGCCCAGGGGCGGCCCGGCGAGTTTCCAGCTGGTCACGAAACTGCAGCGGCACCCGGGAGAGGCTATCCACGAAGACCTGACGCCCGCGTTCATCCACGTATTTGTAGATTTCAGCCTGGGCCGCTGATGCAAGCAGCAGCGCCAGTACCCCGCCAAGCAACGCGCTTCGCCGTTCCACCCGCCCCTGCCTGTATACGCGCATGACGTACCCTCCCCGCTAGCCTCCGGCCAGTTTGACCTTGAAGCCGTCCTGCTCCAGCGCGAGCTTGAGGCGCTCGCGATGATCACCCTGTATTTCGATAACGCCGTCCTTGCAGGCACCTCCCGTACCACAGAGTTTTTTCAGCTTCTTGCCCAGCTGCTTGAGCTCCGCTTCCGGCAACGGCACACCCGACACCGTAGTGACACCCTTGCCCTTGCGTCCCGAGGTCTCCCGGCGAATGCGCACGATGCCATCCAGGGTAGCCAGGCGCCCGGCATCCTCCAGCCGGGCACAGATGCAGTCAGCGACCGGCTTGCGACAGCCGGGACAGCTGTCGCCATGTTCGGTTGAGTACACCAGTCCGCCAAGCTGGTCGCGCAGTGAAGCCATGAACAGATCTCCTTATGGATTCAGACCGCCCACCTGACGGGCGAGATAAGTAGCATAATTGTCCGTCATACCGCCGATGAAATCGAGTGCGCGACGATAGGCATCATAGAGTGCCAGCTCTGGCGAGGGCGCATGAATGCCCATAAGACTGATGATCTTCTCACTGCGATAACCCAGCCCCCCGGCGCCCTTGAGGTGCTGGTCATGCACCGCCCGGCAAAAGGCTTCGAGCAACACGCCCAGGCTGCCGTAGGCACCGACCTCCAGCTCTGTCTTGCGGGTATCGGGAAAGACCCGCGTCTTGGCCAGCTGCTTGGCCCGCGCCAGCCCCTCGCGGACACCCGCATCACCATCAGCCAGCAGTTCGCCCTGATAGTCACCGGCCATGATGGCGGCATAGTGGCTACGAAATGCTCCCAGTGCAGAGTCGATCATGTTTTCCATCGCCGTTCCCCGCAGCGCCGAGATCTTGCGCCGCGCCGAGGCCTGGGTCGCAAAGAGGGTATCGTCATACTCCAGATCACCACACAGCTGCAACAGAATGGGCTTGACCTCGTCGAAGCTCAGAATGTTCAGCTCAATGGCATCCTCCAGATCGAGAATGGCATAACAGATATCATCCGCGGCTTCCATCAGCCAGGTCAGCGGATGACGGCTCCACCAGTGCGCCCCCAGGGGAATCAGGCCCAGAGAGCCCCCGAGCTTGTCGAGAATGGAGCATTCGCTTTGAAAGCTGCTGAACTTGCCCTTGGCCGTGGCCCGCTCCACTGTCCAGGGGTACTTGAGCAGCGTTCCCAGGGTGGGGTAGGTCAGACGCAGGCCGCCGTCGAGCAGGTGGTTCTCGATACGGGTAACCACGCGAAATCCCTGGGCATTACCCTCGAAGGTTTCCAGATCCGCCCGCTCTACCGGCGTCAGGGGCTGGGTCAGCTCACGGCTGGCCTGGCTGCGAAACCAGTCCCTTATGGCATATTCACCGGCGTGCCCAAAAGGCGGATTGCCAATGTCGTGCGCCAGGCAGGCCGATTGCACAATGGTGCCCAGGTCATGGGGGCTGACCCAGGCGGGCAGCTGATCGGCAATCAGCTCGCCTACCCGAATCCCCAGGGTACGCCCGACGCTGCCCACTTCAATAGAGTGCGTCAGACGGGTATGAATGTGATCATTCAGTGCCAGCGGATGCACCTGTGTCTTGCGCCCCAGACGGCGAAAGGCACTGCAAAAGACGATGCGGTCGTTATCCTTGTGGAAATGGCTGCGGCCGATCTCTTGCGGGCTGACCTGCTCATGGCCGTAGCGCTGCGCAGTCAGCAGACGGTCCCACTGCATGCTCATTCAGTCCACTCCCTGCGATCGAAAACAAAAATTACCATATTGACAGTTCCCATGCTCATCCCTCCCTGGCAGGGTGCGTTGCGGCCGGGGCTTGCCACAGCCGCCGACATACCGAGTATACCCCCAGGACCAATGCGCTGGGGTATGCATGAACGATTGCGCCAAAAACAGCGTTACACTGAACTTATTTCAAACATCAGTTTCAAATAGCTGAACCTGAGATGAATTAAACACCCGCCCTCCACTTTGCTCGATACCGGCACTGTTACCAGCCGTGATCGATCCCGGTACGGCGGTTATCACTGACCCGGTTCAGTATCGCGTGCAGCTCCGGGGGCACCCGTGCGCAAGAGCCGCAACTTGCCTGATGGACAGGCGTCACAGCGCAGGGACAACACCACTATGCGTGAGACGATTCACTGGCGTCTTGCCGGCGCAGGAGTAGGCCTTAAAAGTTGCCAGGTTGATGACATCATCAACGCCGGCGAGGAGATTCGCTGGCTCGAAGTTCTGTTTGACCAGTATCTGACCGAGGGCGGCGCGGCCTTGCACAGCCTCGAACGCCTGCGAGCGACCCACCCCTTGACACTGCACGGCACGGGCCTCGCCCTGGGGTCCTGCGCGCCACTGGATATGGACTACCTTGCCCGCCTCAAAGGCATGGCCAAACAGCTGGATGTCAGCTGGATCTCTGATCATGTCAGCTTTGGTCCGCTGGGCAATTGTTTCAGCCACGAACTGCTGCCCCTTCCCTATACCGAAGAGGCGCTGGAGCACATCACAGTTCGCATCCGCCAGGTACAGGACTATCTGGGTCGACGCATCCTGCTGGAAAATCCCGCCTGCTACATGGGCTTTAACCACTCCACCCTCAGCGAAGGCGAGTTTCTGGCCGAAATGGCCCAACGGGCCGACTGCTATCTTCTGCTGGACCTAAACAACTGCTATGTGACGCAGTACAACCTGGGGGTGGATGCGCAGAAAACCCTGGCGCAACTGCCGGCCAGCCGGGTTCGCGAAATTCACCTGGCAGGATTCGATGACCACGACACCTATCTGCTCGACGGCCACAACAGCCGGGTACAGGCGCCGGTCTGGACCCTGTATGAACAGGCCCAGCAGCACTTTACCGCGACACCGACACTCATTGAATGGGAACACAATATACCGCCACTGCCCGTCATCCTGGGCGAGGTCAACCACGCCCAGCAGATCATGCAGCGATGCATGAGTGCCCGAAGGCTTTATTGATGCGCTTGGCCGACCTGCAGGCGGCACTGAGAGCAGAAATGGATGGCAAACCCAGCGCCCAGCTACGCCGCCTTGTCACCAGCACAAGCCTTGATCCTGGCCAGTGCCTGGGACTTTACCGGGATCTGATGGCCCAGGCTCGGGTACAGGCCCTGCAGCAGCTCTACCCGATCACCGCCCGGCTGCTGGGCCCCCAGCTTTTTCATACTCTGAGCCAGCAGTATGGTCAGCTAACTGCTGTCGCGAACGGCAGCCTTCAACCCTATGGAAACGGTTTTACACAGCTGCTGGAGGACTGCGCAGGCCGGCACTGCAAGCTGCACAGCGCGCACTTCGTATCTGAGCTGGCCACCCTTGAGTGGGCGCTGCACCTTGCCCGCGGTGCCAAGGATGACCCGCCGCCGGACTTCAACTCCCTGGCCTATATCCCCGAATCCGAACAGTACCGGCTACGCCTGGTACCCAGCCTCGCGCTTCGCCTGCTGCGCTGCGACTGGCCGGTACTGGATATATGGAACAGCTATCAGCAGGGCAACCCGGCCGAATTGCACCTGAATTACCACCCGCAGTGGATATGCGTGTATCGGCATCTGGACAGCCCAAGGGCGGAGCAGCTCAGCGAAACCCGGGCGCGCCTGCTGAACGGCATCCTTGACGGTCATTCCCTGTACCAGCTCAGACAGGCCGTACCGGACATCAACCAGCACCTGACGGTGCTGATATCCAGGCGCTGGATCACGCGCGTCGAGCTGCCACCAGCGCTGGAAAACTAGAACAAAGCCTTCACAACGGGAAACAGCCACAATCGCGGCTCAACCGGCAGCCTTGTAGGCAGCGAGCGCCGCCGCCCGCGCTGCACGGTAATCGATCACCGGGGTCAGGCCACGCAGATGACTGCTAACCTGAGGATCCTGGCGCTGGCGTGCCGGCAGCGTCGCCAGTTCCGGCAGCCAGTGACACACAAATGCATCCTCGGGATCAAAGCGTTCTGCCTGGCGTTGCGGACTGAAAATACGAAAGTATGGTGCTGCATCGGCCCCCACCGAAGCACTCCACTGCCAGCCGCCCAGGTTCGAAGCGAAATCGCCATCAATCAGCTGCTGCATGAAAAATGTAGCGCCCTGGCGCCAGTCCACTCCCAGCAGCTTGGTCAGGAAGGATGCCACCACCATGCGCAGACGGTTGTGCATCCAGCCGGTAGCCAGCAGCTGTCGCATGGCGGCATCCACAATGGGAAACCCGGTTTCACCCCGGCACCAGGCGCCAAACTGCTCCGGCCGATCGTGCCATTGCAGACGGGCTTCGACATCCGGCCTGAAAGGCTCCAGGCGGTTAAGGTCGGGAAAGGCCACCAGCAGGTGGCGATAAAACTCGCGCCAGATGAGTTCTGTCACCCACTGGCTTTCAAGCCAGTGTTCGCCCAGGGCGTGGTACGCCACATTCAGGCACTGGCGCACCGACAGCTGACCGGTGTTCAGGTAGGCCGAAAGTGAGGACGTCGCCTCAAGCGCAGGAAAGTCCCGCTGCTCACCGTAGGCCGCCAGACTGTTTTCGGCAAAGTGGTACAGGCGCTGGGCTCCAGCCTGCTCGCCCACCGGCCAAAGCTGCCGGTCATAGGGCTCGCCCAGGGCTGGAATGGGGTCACTCGCATACCCTGCCACAGGCGCCTGGCGCGGCGGTGCCGGCAAGCAGGACAGGTCGCGCATCTGCACCTCCTTGCGCCAGACCCGGCCAAAGGGGGTGAACACCCGGAACGGCTCCGCCTTGGCACTGCGAACAGCGCCGGGCTCCAGCATCAGATCACCATGGCAGCCTTCACAGCGCAGACCATTGCTTCGCAGCAATTGTTTTACTGCTCGGTCGCGCCGACGTTCGTTTAACGGGTACTCGTAATTGAAATAGAGCCCGCGCGCCTGTACGTGCAGGCAGAGGTCAAGCAAGGCGGCCCCACAGTCGTCATAGTCATCACAGTGCAGTACCCGCAGCGGAATGTTCAGCCGGACGAGGTCATCACTCAGGCATTGCAGGGCATCGCGCCAGAAGGCGATTTTTCGCGGTGCATCGTCGTGACGCTGCCATTGCCTGCGTGTCAGCACGACCACCGCCATCAGCGGCTGCCCCTGCGCCCCAGCAGCGTGCAACGCCGGGTTATCCGTCAGCCGCAGATCGTTTCTAAACCAGACCAGATTCATATGTAATTGCGCAACCCAAGCTTGTAGGGGTGAGGATCCAGGTAAAACTGCTGCTTGATGTAGTCCGAGCCGTGGCGCTTCAGATAGTGACGCAACAGTGTAAGCGGCACCACCAGGTGCACCTCTGAGCGATGATACTCGTCAATACTGTCCAGAATTTCCTGTTTGCACTGACTGTCGATCGCCTTCTTCAGGTAACCGAACACATGCATCAGTACGTTCACATGGCTGTTGCGTGTAGCACAGTGGCTCAGATGCTCCATGAGTCCGCTGATGTAGGTCTGCATGGCAACTTCAATCGGCTGATCGTGGGCCTCGGCCAGGTAACGCCCCAGAATGCGGTAGCCTTCATAGCTGTGCGCCATCAGCAGATACTTGCTCCGGCTGTGGTACTGCAGCAGCGCATGGTAGCTGGGCTTTGCCTCTACCTGCTGTTTCCAGCGATGCAGTGCGAACACCCGCGCAATAAAGTTCTCGCGCAATACCGGATCATTCAGGCGCCCCTCTTCCTCCACCGGCAGCAGCGGATTGGCACGCATCAAGGCATCGATAAAGAGGCCGCGCCCGGCACCGTTGGGCATGCCATTGGGGTGATAGACCTTGACTCTTTCCATGCCGCAACTCGGCGAGCCCTTGATGACGATATAGCCACACAG
The DNA here is from genome assembly GCA_041586815.1 of Marinobacterium sp. Classification (GTDB taxonomy): domain Bacteria; phylum Pseudomonadota; class Gammaproteobacteria; order Pseudomonadales; family Balneatricaceae; genus Marinobacterium_A. Next base: position 12,384 of record JBFGZM010000026.1, read on the forward strand.
ATCCTGCGAGGCCGCAGCCACGCCCCGACCCTGCTCCCTCAGCGCCTCGGTGACATCCAGCGATGGATCCTTTGTGCCCAGGGCACTGGGATGGTCGGCCTCACCCACCAGGCGAATCGGTTCGCGGGGAACACCCAGGCCAACCGCAAGCTCCGGACAGAACGGCTTGAAGCTGAAGCACTCTGACAGGACGTCCAGACAGTACTGCGAGCGCTTGTGGCCGCCGTTATAGCGCACCTTTTCACCCATCAGGCAGGCGCTGATACCAATGGGTATCAGCGTTTCGGTGGCCTCAACAGCAGGTTCCTGCATTTCTCATCCCTCCTGAAAGCACAACTTGAAAGCACAACTTGCGGCAGCACGGTCAAAGGCCGATAAACGGCTGTACCAGCCGTCCCATCAGGCCACTGAATCGCAGGGGCGCATCGGTGGCGATCAGGCAGATGCAATCTTCGCCGCTGTCACTGATCGGCTGGTGCGCAATCTGCTCATCCAGATCAGCCACATCGCCGGCCTGGAAACGGCCCAGTTCATCACTGTAGGAGCCCCGCAGTATCAGCGTCAGTTCATTGCCCCGGTGACTGTGATGGGGCACCGACAGGCCAGGGGCTATGCGCAGCAGGCGGGTGGTGCCGGGACCACCGAGCCGCAGATCGAGCTGACGTACACCCGGCACCAGGGTACGCCACTCAAGCTCGTCGAGCGGCTTGTCAAGGTAGTGGGCCAGAGGCGCCGGGATATTGCCATCCAGCAGCGGCGCCCGCGTCGACACGGCAGGCTTCGCTGCTGGCGCGCCCGCTTCGGTCTCCAGCAATGCCAGCACCTGCTCCAGGGCATCCGGCGCCAAAGCCACCGGTGGCAGTTCATCCAGCAGAGCGCCGCCCACGGCCTCGGCCTGTTGCAGCCGCGCCTGGCAATGCGGGCAGCGATCAATATGACTGGCAACCAGCAGCGACATGCCCTCGGACAGCGAGCCCGCCGCATACGCCAGCAGGGTCGCATCATCAAGGTGGTGACGTATGTTCATGATGACTCTCCCCATACCTGTTTAAGCTTTTCAAACCCCAGCCGCAGCCTGCTCTTGACACTCCCCAGGGGAATTCCGATCGCCTGGGCTATCTCGGAATGGCTGCGACCCTCGTAATAGGACAGATAGAGCACCTGAGCCTGCGCTTCCGGCAAAGCCTTTATCGACTCGGCCATGCGCGTTGCCAGTACCGCATGCTCGCCATCATGACGCTCATCGGGATCGGGCTCGTCGTACTCGAGTTCATAAAACTGTATCTTCTCGCGCCGCAGACGGTCGATGCACAGGTTGCGCGCCAGCCGGAAGATCCAGGTGCTGGCATTCGCCTTGGCCGGATCAAACATGTGGGCCTTGCGCCACACCGACAGCAGCGCTTCCTGAGCGAGCTCTTCAGCGTTCGCGGGCGTCATGCCGAGGCGAATGAGGTAGGCCTTGACCCTGGGCGCAAAGTGCTCGAACAGCCTGGCGTAATCGGACCGGTCCCGCGTCTGGGCGAGGCCGGCCAGGCAGGCACTCCACTCCTCTTTCACAGGGGGAGCCTGTTTGAACAAAGAGATGACTGCAGCCACATCGCCTCCGGAGGGTTTTGTTTTTTCATTGTCCTGCTATACGTGAAAGCTGCGTGGCTGGATCAGTGCCAACAGGAATGAATGGGTCAGCGTCCAGGATTCATTCCCCCGGCGGGTCAGCAAAATCCAAACTGATCCGATTATCTGGCCATCTTCGTACAGGGAGATCAAAGTTGCAAAGGAAGACGCCATGAACATCAAGGCAATACGGCCGCTCAGAATCGCGGTTATCGGCTCGGGCATTTCCGGACTGTCCAGCGCCTGGCTGCTCAGTCAGCAACACAGGGTAACCCTGTTCGAAAAGGATGACCGCCTGGGCGGGCACTCCAACACTGTCGATGTCCCCCAGGGGGCCGGCAGGGTTGCCGTCGATACGGGCTTTATTGTCTACAATCCGGTCAATTACCCCAATCTGGTGCGTTTTTTCGAGACCCTCGGCGTGCAAAGTCGCGAAACAGACATGTCCTTCGGTGTTTCTCTGGAGCAGGGCCGGCTCGAATACAGCGGCACCGGCCTGCCAGGCCTGCTGGCGCAAAAACGCAACCTGGCGAGGCCGCGCTTCTGGTCCATGCTGCTGGATCTGTCACGCTTTTACCGCGATGCCGCGGGCTACTGCGAGGATCCGACCACCGCCAGCCTGACACTGGGCGAGCTACTGAAACGCGAGCGCTATGGCAATGCCTTTGTTCAGGACCACCTGCTGCCAATGGGGGCCGCCATCTGGTCGACACCGGTGGATCTTATGCTGGAATACCCGGCGCTGGCCTTTCTGCGATTTTGCCAGAACCATGGCCTGGTTCAGCTCAATGACCGCCCCCAGTGGCGTACTGTTACCGGTGGCAGCCGCAGCTACGTCGGCAAGATCGAAGCAGGCTTGCGCCAGCGTGGTGAAATACGCCTGAACAGCCGCATTCATCGTATCCTGCGCCGCACAGGCGGTATCGAACTCGAGTTCCTGCACGGTGAAAGGGAGACTTTCGACCATGTCGTACTGGCCTGTCATGCCAACCAGGCTCTGCAATTGCTGCACGCGCCCAGCGTGATGGAGCAGCAGTTGCTGGGGGCTTTCAGCTATCAGCGCAACCGGGCCGTTCTGCACTCGGATCCCGGCCTGATGCCCCGCAGCAAGGCTGCCTGGGCCAGCTGGAACTACCTGGCGGAACAGCGGCACGGCGGCCAGCGTGAGGTTTCTGTGACCTACTGGATGAACCGGCTGCAGCATTTGCCGAGCGCCTTGCCGCTGTACGTGACACTTAACCCGCTGCACGAACCTGCACCCGGCACCGTACACCGCAGCTTCCTCTACGACCACCCCACCTTTTCGCTGGCCGCACTGACGGCTCAAAATAAACTGTGGAACCTGCAGGGTCGGCAAAATACCTGGTTCTGCGGTGCCTACTTTGGTTATGGCTTCCATGAAGACGGGCTGCAATCAGGCCTTGCCGTGGCCGAAGAGCTGGGCGGGCGTCCACGCCCCTGGACACTGGAGACGCCCAATCACCGCATCCATGTGAACCGTCACCGGGACCTGCCGGCATGAGCCTGTCGGCACTCTACTTCGGCCATGTATGGCACCACCGTGTCCGTCCGCGCGTACACCGGTTTCGCTATAGCGTGATGTCGATGCTGCTGGACCTGGACGAGATCGGCGAACTGGGCCGGCGTCTGCGCTTTTTCTCCCATAACCGCTTTAATCTCTATGCCTTTTACGACAGGGATCACGGCAGCGGGACACCCGGCGGGCTGAAACCGCAGATACTGCGACAACTCGAGCAGCATGGCATTGACCTTGGCAACGGGAAAATCCTGCTGCTGTGCTATCCCCGCATTCTGGGCTTCGTGTTCAACCCCCTCAGTGTCTACTACTGCTACGATGCCAAAGCCAACCTCAAGGCCATGCTGTACGAAGTCAGCAACACCTTTGGGCAGCGCCACAGCTACCTGCTGCCCGCCAGCAGCGGCCTGCCTGTGCGACATGAAGTGGACAAGTGTTTTTATGTATCGCCCTTCATGCCGCAGGATTGCCGCTATCACTTCAGGATTCAGCCACCGGGCCGCCGTATCGGCGTGCATATTGAGCAAAGCCATAACAACGCGGTGATTTTCCGAGCCAGTTTTTGCGGTGAGCAGCGCACGCTCAGCGACCGCACCCTGCTGCAGGCCTGCCTGCGCTACCCTCTAATGACGCTCAAGGTGATCGCCGGCATTCACTGGGAGGCATTACGCCTGTGGTGCAAGGGCATGCGCCTTCAGCCAAAACCGGCGCCACCTGCCCTGACCCTGACCTGCACGCCCATAATTGATGCCGACCGTGCGCGCGCGCATTCATCCGGAGACAGCACCTATGAAACCCACTGAATACCCTCCGGCAACAGAACTGCCGAATCTGGCCGACTCTCTTCGAACCGGCTGGATCAACAGATTTTGCGTGCACACCCTTGCGCGCTGGCTCAGGCGCATGGAATACGGCCACCTTGAGTTGATTCTGCCCGATGGTCAGCACCTGCAGGCAGGCACTGCCGAGCCGGCAGAGGTGCGCGCCCAGGTAAAGCTGCACAGCCTGCGGCCTCTGCGCCGACTGTTGCGTTCAGGCCTGATGGGCTGGGCCGAGGGTTACATGGCAGGGGAATGGGACAGCCCGGATATCAATGCCCTGGTACGCTGGGCACTGGGCAACGAGCATGCCTTCGGGCAGCCCGCTCAGGGCAGCAGGCTGCGCACCGCGCTTCATCGGCTGTTCCACCGTTCCCGGCGCAACAGTCGCCGCGGCAGCCGCCGCAACATTGCCTTCCACTACGACCTGGGCAACGATTTTTACCGCCTCTGGCTCGACCCCAGCATGACGTACTCCAGCGCCCTGTTCGAATATCCCGAGCAAAGTCTGGCGCTTGCGCAGCAACACAAGTACCGCCGCATCTGCGAGCTGCTGCAGCTGAAAGCGGATCAGCAGGTACTGGAGATCGGCTGCGGCTGGGGCGGTTTCGCCGCAACCGCCGCACAGGACTACGGCGCCTACGTCAACGGCATCACGCTGTCCAGAGAGCAGCTCGCCTGGTCCCGAAAGCAGTCAGCCGAGCGCGGCCTGGATGCTCAGTGCAGCTTTTCGCTGACCGACTACCGGGACCTGGATACGCCGGTTGATCGCATCGCCTCCATCGAGATGTTCGAGGCCGTGGGCGAAGAAAACTGGCCGCTCTATTTCAGGCAACTGCGTCGCTGCCTGAAGCCCGGCGGAATAGCCGTATTGCAGGTGATCAGCATCGACGATGATCGCTTCGATGAGTACCGTCGCAGCACCGACTTTATACAGCGCTACATTTTCCCCGGCGGAATGCTGCCAAGCCCTGGCCGCCTGACAGCCGAGATCGAACGGGCCGGCCTGCAACTGACCCACAGCGAGACATTCGGTCTGGATTATGCCCGTACCCTGCAGCACTGGCGTCAGGCCTTTCTGGCCCAGTGGCCCCAGATCGAGGCCCAGGGATTCGATGCCCGCTTCCGGCGCCTGTGGCTCTATTACCTGGGTTACTGTGAAGGCGGCTTCCGCTATGGCGCCATCGATGTCGGACTCTATGTCCTGCGCGCCCCCTGATCGGGTGCGTGCAATGCCCTCCAGCCCCCCGCTCGATACCGGCTGTCTGTGGCGCTATGCGGCCCTGGGCCTGCCACTGGCGCTGCCAACGGTTGCGGTCTACGTACTGCTGCCGACCTGGTACTTCGAGACCTTCGGACTGCCGCTGGCACTGATTGGTGCGGTGCTGCTGTTTACACGGCTGCTGGACGTCCTGACCGACCCCCTCATCGGGTGGTTCGTTGATCGCTTCCCGCGGGTCAGGCCTGCCCGGCTGATTCTCGGCGGAGGCCTGCTGTGCGCCCCCTCGCTACTGTTGCTGGTCAACCCATGGCGGGACAACCCCACCCTGTCTCTGCTGATCGGACTAGTGTTTCTGTATCTTGGCTGGACCCTGATCCAGATTCCCTACATCGCCTGGTTGCCACGGCTGCATGATGACAGCCTGCAGCGCAACCGCGCCGCCAGTGCCCGCGAGACGATGACGATTGCCGGGCTGGTCGTATCGGCC